>JAFZZV010000198.1 GCA_017828855.1 Oscillospiraceae bacterium
AGACGGACACGAGATCTGGGGGATAAAGGATCTTGGCGGAGGAGGAAACTACGCCCTCAATCCCTTCAACCTGTACTCTGATGTGGTCACCGTGAAATATGGTGACGAGGATGCCGTCCTGGATCTGGACAAGATGATCCTGCCGGAGAGGGAACTGAGAGAAGGAGAAGTATACGACCAGGGCAACTACGAAGATCACGGTCTTGTCAGATACTTCAAGATGAGGAGCGAACTGCTCTCCGATTTCTGGGGGGAAGACGTATACCTCGGAGCCAATATACTGCTTCCTCCGTACTACGATCCCGCAAGGAAGTACCCCATGATTCTCTGCCAGGGCCACTTTCCCGGCAGCACCGCTCCGTTCCGCTATGACGTGGAGCTCAGGGAACGCGAGCAGGGATTCACCGAGTACTGGGATTCAGGAAAAGCCCCCGAAGTCATATGCGTGAACTTCCGTGACGCAAACATGTTCTATGACGATTCATACAGGGTCAACTCCTGTAACCTCGGTCCTTACGGTGATGCCTTCGTGAGGGAACTGGTCCCCGCTCTGGAGGAAAAATACGGCGGGCTGGGCACACCGGAGAGCCGAATACTGGTCGGAGGCTCGACCGGAGGCTGGATCTCAGCTGCGCTTCAGCTGTTCTACCCGGATTTCTTCGGAGGGACCTGGCCCGGATTCGCTGACAGCCTGGATTTCCACGGATACCAGCTGGCGAACCTCTATGACGATGAGAACGTTTATGAGACCAGATACCCCTGGAGAAAAGTCGAGCGTCCCGGAGCCAGAAACACCGACGGGAACATACTGTGGACAATGCGCGAGGAGCACTATCACGAACTGGCAATAGGCGGAGACCTGGCTCACGGAATGGGACAGTACGGCATCTATCAGGCCGTCTTCTCTCCCTGCGGAGAAGACGGATATCCCGTTAATGCCTACGACCCGCTGACAGGAGAGATAGATAAGGATGTGGTCGAATACTGGCGAGAGCATTACGACCTGACTGCTTATCTGGAAGCACATCACGAAGAACTCATGCCTCTGATAATGGACAAATTCCATCTCAGGGCAGGCGACATGGATAACTTCTACCTCAACCTGGGGCACTGGGCATTCACAGAAGTCCTCGAGAGATACGGTCACACCGGATATTCCGTGACTTTCCCCAGAGTAGGCCACGACGGCAACATCACTATCATCGACATGATGGAAGAGATAAGGGAATACCTGAAGAAGAACGGCGTCCTTTGATACTTCTGGCGGTATCAGAAGACCGCATAAAAAAACCAGCGGGCATCGAAAGATGTCCGCTGACCTTTTGTTTTGTAAATGATCACTCGAGCTCGAGCGTTCCGGTGTAGAGCTGGTAGTATCTGCCCTTGAGAGCTACCAGTTCGTCATGTGAACCGCGCTCAATGATCTTGCCGTGCTCAATGACCATGATGGCATTGGAGCTGCGGACGGTGGAAAGACGGTGGGCGATGGTGAACACCGTGCGTCCCTTCATGATCTCGTCCATGCCGGCTTCGATCAGATGCTCAGTACGGGTATCGATAGAGCTTGTGGCTTCATCGAGCACCAGTACGGGAGGCGACGCGACTGCTGCGCGTGAGATGTTGAGCAGCTGTCTCTGTCCCTGTGACAGGTTCGCGCCGTTGGCTTCCAGAACAGTCTGGTAGCCCTGGGGAAGCCTCGTGATGAAGCTGTCGGCGTTGGCGAGTTTTGCTGCCGCTATGCACTCCTCATCGGTGGCGTCCAGACGGCCGTAACGGATATTCTCCATAACAGTTCCGCTGAACAGGTTGGTATCCTGCAGCACCATTCCGATGGAAGAACGAAGCGAATCCTTCTTGATACGCTTGATGTCGAATCCGTCATAGGTGATGGAGCCGCTCTGGATATCGTAGAACCTGTTGATCAGGTTGGTGATAGTGGTCTTGCCTGCGCCGGTGGAGCCGACGAATGCGATCTTCTGACCGGGTTTGGCATAGAAGCTGATGCCGTCAAGAACGACCTTGCCTTCCACATAGGAGAAGGTGACGTTGTCGAACCTCACATCGCCCATGACTCTTGTCAGAGCGTTTCCGTTCTGAGGATCCTTCCAGGCCCAGACACCGGTGCGGTGATCGACCTCAGTCAGAGTGCCGTCTTCCGCGACTTCGGCGTTGACCATCACTACGTCTCCTTCGTCAGGCTCAGCGGGGCTGTCGATGAGGGTGAAGACTCTCTCGGCGCCTGCGAGGGACATCATGACGTAGTTGAACTGCTGTGACATGCGGCTGACAGGTCCGGAGATCTGTCTTGCATAGAGCAGGAAGCTGGCGATGGTTCCGACATCCTGTGTGCCGTTGATGCAGAACAGCGCTCCGACGACGGCGGTGATGACGTAGGCAATATAGGAAAGGTTCATGTTGATAGGCATCATGAGTCCGCCGAGGAACCCTGTCCTGATGTCAATGTTATAAAGATCGTCTACGATCCCCGTGAACTCCTCCGTAACTGCCGCCTCATGCTGGTATGCCTTGACGACCTTCTGGCCGGTGAAAGTCTCCTCGATGAATCCGTGGAGCTGTGACAC
>JAFZZV010000199.1 GCA_017828855.1 Oscillospiraceae bacterium
AGGGATACCTTTCCACGCGTTCAACTGCGTGCAGGAGTTCGAGAGATGCGTGATCAAGCCGTTCATGGACGATTACCTGAACGGACTCACTCCCAATCCCTGCGTGATCTGCAACCGCGAGATCAAGTGGAACAGGCTCATGTACCATGCAGACGTGCTGGGGGCGGACCTTGTCGCGACGGGTCACTACGCCCACGTAGTGAGGCTGGACAACGGCAGATACACCGTTAAGAAAGCCCTGCACACCGAGAAGGACCAGACATACATGCTCTACAGGCTCAGCCAGGAGCAGCTGGCCAGGACCCTGATGCCGCTGGGAGACCTCTCCAAGGATGAGGTCAGGAAGCTTGCCGCGGATGCGGGACTGGAGGTGGCCGGCAAGCCGGACAGTCAGGAGATATGCTTCGTGACGCAGGGAGACTACGCGGACTTCATAGAGGAGCAGCTCGGAAAGGGCGTATCCCCGGAAGGAAACTATGTCGATGAAGACGGGAACGTTCTGGGCAGGCATAAAGGAATAATCCACTACACGGTTGGACAGAGAAAAAGACTGGGGATCGCCCTCGGAAAACCCGCTTACATAAAGGAGATCAGAGCTGAGAGCAACGAGATAGTGCTCAGCACCGACGATACCTACTGCAGGACCGTATACTGCAGAGACTGCAGTTTCCAGGCCATAGAGGGGCTTGAGGAGGGACAGAAGATCCGCTGCACCGTCAAGGTGAGATACCGCCACGCGGGCCAGTATGCCGTTCTGGAAAAGGACGGTGAGGACAGGATCAGGCTCGCATTCGAGGAGCCGGTCAGGTCCGCGACGCCCGGACAGTCCGCGGTGTTCTATGATGATGACGATTGCCTGATCGGCGGCGGGATCATCTCCGGCGTCGAATTCGCATGAGAAGGAGTAAGGGATGGAGATAAAGAACAACGTCCTCAAAGAATACCTAAAGAACGTGTACTTCGTGTCCGGCACTGCCTGCGGCGGGAAGACCACGGTCACCAGGATCCTGAGCAAAAGGTTCGGGATACCCGTGTATGACAACGACGATGAGTTCGAAAGGCATGCAGCCGCGGCGGATCCCGCGGTCCAGCCCAACATGTGCCGTCAGTTCAGGGACGCCGACGAGTTCTTCTCGAGAACGGTCGACGAGTACAGGGCCTGGCTCATGGGCAACCTGGAGGAGCAGCTGGATTTCATCATCCTGGACCTGATAGCTCTGTCCAAAGAGGGACCGGTCATCTGCGACTGCAATATAAACCTGGAGCAGGCGAGGATCCTGACGGATCCTTCCAGGGTCGTGTTCCTGCTCAAGGAGCCCGGAGACATAGTTGATGAGTACTGCAACAGGGAGGACCACAAGCCTTTCCGGGACTGGATACACAGCGCCACCGACTACGAAGCGGCTAAGAAGGTCTGCGGCGATACCCTGAGGTCCATAAACGCGGAGTTCCGCGATGAGGTGATGAACAGCGAGTTCTTCTGGCTGGACCGCGCCGACGGCAGGACCGTGGAGGAGACTGTTCTGGAGGTGCGTAAGCATTTCGGACTGGGCACGGCTTTCGGGATGTACAAGGTGGAAAAAGACACGCAGCTGGCGGATGACCTCCTTAAGTTCGTGGAGAACTGCTCCTGGACCGAGGCAAAGGATCATATAGCGGAGCTCATCCGCAACTGGGAGTTCACCGGGTGGGAGACCATGTTCGCAGCGGTGCAGGACGGCAGGATCGTCGGCATGGCAGCCGCCATGAAGACCGATTACTATCCGCTTCCGGATATTTATCCATGGATAAACTGCGTCTACGTGGACGAGGCATACCGCGGCAACTACATAAGCAAGAAACTGATAATCGCAGCTAACCGGTACCTCAGGGAGCAGGGCTTCGACAGGAGCTATATCGCGTCTTCCTTTGAGGGACTGTACGAGAGATACGGTTATACATACGTTAAGGACATAGTCAATTACGGAGGCGGAACAGACCGCCTTTACGTAAAGGATATCTGAATAGCAAAAGCAGCTTGTAAGGCATGGGAGGGCAGCCGGAGGGCTGCCTTTTTTGTGTCCGGAAAGGAGGAAATAACAGAGGTCGGGAAAGAGAAAGGAAAGGAGGAAACGGTCTCGGAAAAGGGAAAAGAAGGAGGAGAAAAGACAGGTGAATGCGGCAAAGATGAGCGTTGACGAGATCCTTGCATCGCTGGAGGACGGGATACGCGGATTCATGGAATCCGACCGCTACAGGAACTATCTCAGGGCGGTCAGCAGGTTCCGGGACTACAGCGTCAACAACATCACGCTCATATCCATGCAGAGGCCGGACGCCACTCTGGTGGCGGGCTATTCCACATGGAAGAAGAGCTTCAACAGGAACGTAAAGAAAGGAGAGAAAGGGATCAGGATCATAGCGCCGTTCCCGGTGCAGGTGGAGCGGGAGAAAGAGGTGTTCGACAGCATGGGAAACCTGAGAACGGAGAAGGTCACGGTCACGGTGCCGAGGTTCAGGGCAGTGAGCGTGTTCGACGTCTCCCAGACGGAAGGAGACCCGCTGCCGGACCTGGATCCGGGGATGCTGGAGCAGAAGGTGGATGACTATTCGGTCTTCCGCACAGCGCTGGAGCGCTGCTCACCGGTGCCGGTGAGGTACGGGTCGCTGGAAGGAAACACAAAAGGCATATTTGACACAAGGAACAAAAGGATAGTCGTTAAGGAAGGCATGAGCGAAGCGCAGACCGTCAAGACTCTCGTGCACGAGATCGCGCATTCGCTGCTGCACGCGGCGGGGACCGAGGGATCTTCGTATGCCTCAGGGACCAAGGAGGTGGAGGCCGAGAGCGTTGCGTATACAGTGTGCTGCAGTTTCGGGATAGATACATCGGACTACAGTTTCCCGTACGTCAGCGCCTGGTCCAGGCAGATGGACCTCAGCGGGCTTAAGGGATCCTTAGAGCGTATCAGGGACACATCGTCCGGGATGATACGGGACATTGAGGATACCTGCAGGCTCGTCAGGAGGGAGCGGAAGATAAGGGAGATATCGGACGGGATCGCATCGCTGGAACTGCCTTCCGTGGAGATGTTCGGAGAGAGCGGGACACAGGAGGCAGCCGGGAACATAGCAGCCCGCCTTGACGACGGGAGGGTCCTCACGGTGATGCTGATGCTGTCCGACGCACTGAGGACCGAGAAGGAACCGGACAGAAAGGAAAGGATAAGGGAACTGATGGACAGGACGAGAGAGATAGCAGCAGCAGACTGCTGCATCAGGGAACTGGAAAAGGAGGAAAGATGATGGAGCAGAACAGGATGACAACGGAAGAGGAGCTCAGGAGAGCGGAGGAGAGGAAGAAAGTGATGGGACTCACATCGGGAGAAAGGGTCATGCTGAGGGCGTTCTTCCATAAGGACCGCGAGCACACTATAGAGAGACTGCTGGAGGTCTACACGATGTTCAAGGACACCGAGAACACGGAGCTGATAGAGAGCACGCTGGACAAGGTGCAGAACTCCGATGAAGCGGAGTTCGAGCGCGCAAGAGAGCTGATCCCTCTGGTGGAGGAAGACTTGGAATGGCTCGACGACTACGACGATGATGATTATGAATATGTGGAGCATGACGGCTGGGAGACGGAGGAGCAGTGAGGGTGATATCTGTTAACAGTCCGGTAATAATGTGTGATTTCACAGGATTGCAATCGAAAAAGCATGCTGATAGAATCATCAGCCCGGGGAGGTGATGAGACGGAAAAGAGGACAGATGTGTAAGCGGACTTACTGAAAGGTTGAGTCCCGGGACCTGACCGGGATCGGATTATTTGCTGCTGCGGGGGCAGGTCCCCCGCAGCTCTTTGACGGGAGGTGCGAGTGGAATACGTATCGAGAGAAGATGTCGACCGCGCAGGCGGGACCGACCTGCTGAGCTATCTCAGAGAGTGCGAGCCGGACAAGCTTGTAAAGGTGTCGTCAGGGACTTACTGCACATCGCAGCATGACTCGCTGAGGATCAGCAACGGCAAGTGGTACTGGTTCTCAAAAGGGATAGGCGGGACAAATGCGCTCAAGTACCTGATGGTGGTGGAGGGATATCCGCTGCCTCAGGCTGTGAGGATGATACTGGGAAACGCTCCTGAGATGAAGCATGTTTCAAAAACTGTCAGCGTTCCTAAGGCGTCAAAGGAACTGAGACTGCCTCCTAAAGCTGAGGAGCCTTACAGGGCGGTCAGGTACCTCAGGGACCGGGGCATCCATCCCGATGTGATCAGGCACTGCCTGGACAGGGACCTAATGTACGAATCGGCGGACAGGCACCACAACGTGGTGTTCGTCGGATACGGGGAGGACGGCAGAGCCTCCTACGCTGCGGTGAGATCCACGTCGGGTCCCTTCAAGGGGGACGCGGCAGGAAGCGACAAGAGCTGCCCGTTCTCTCTGACACCGGAAGAGTCGTCGAGGCACCTTCATGTGTTCGAGGCGGCGATAGACCTGCTGAGCTACGCGACGCTTGAGCGCATGGCCGGAAAGGACTGGAGGAGAGACCATATGGTGTCACTGGGAGGAGTTAGCGGTGGGGACAGGATACCGGCTGCGCTGGAGAAGTATCTCGGCGCGAGACCCGGGATAGAGACGGTGCACCTGCATCTTGACGCAGACGCAGCGGGACGGTCCGCTTCCAGGAGCATCATAAAGGCGCTGTCAGGCAGGTATTCGGTAGTGGATGAGCCTCCGCTCAGGGGTAAGGACTACAACGACTATCTGATGGAGAAGAAAAGACTCAGGGAAAGAAGATACACGGAACTGTCAAGGTGAGGAAAGGAGGCTGAGGGATGAGGACCAAGACCAGAGTGAGGCTTGTCCAGGTCCGCATGACAGAGGAGGAATTCGGGAGATTCACAAAACAGGTAAAGAATTCCGGAATGAACAGGTCTACATACGCCAGGAACGTCCTGAACGGATCCGAACCGCCGGACAGGAACGTCCCGTATCTCATAAGCGAGGTGAGGAACGCAGGAGAAGCCCTAAGGCAGATCCTGGAGCTTACGGAGCAGACTCTGCCGGAGCATTCGGATGAGATAAGGCAGGCGCTCGAGAGGAACAGGCAAGCCGAGAAGCTCATCTTCTCCGCATACGGAGGGATAACATGTCACTGAGCGGTATCACTGCAAGGAAGATCAGGCCTGCTGTCGCCATCAACTATGCCATCGATCCCGAAAAGACTACGGCTTCGGTGATCAGGTATGACAGGGACGGCAGGAGGATTCCCGCAAAGAAGAGATACGTCACCGGACTCAACTGCGATCCGGATCTTGCGGCGGAGCAGTTCGACGATTTCAAGGACTACTGGGGAAGGATCACAGGCACGGACAAGAAAGGCGGAGTCACATGCTACAGCGCATACCTGGCATTCCAGAAAGGAGAGGTGGATCCGGACAAGGCTCACAGGATCGGAGTGGAGCTGGCGAAGAGGATGTGGGGAAAGGACACGGAGGTGGTAATCGCAACACATCTAAACACGGATAGGCTTCACTGCCACTTCGTGATAAACTCGGTGTCCTTTCCTGACGGAGCCAAGATACATGACTTAAGGAAAGGCAATTGGGCACTGATTGAAGCGGCAAACAGGATATGCAGGGAGAACGGTCTGGAGACAGTGGAAGTGGTCTACGGAAGAAAGGGAAACAGAGCGGAGCATATAGCGGAAGCGGAAGGAAAGCCGTCCATGAGGAATCTCATAAGATGGGATATCGACAGGGCAGTCGGAAGATCGTTCACCATGAGCGAGTTCTACGGCTGCATGGAGAAGATGGGATATGAGATCCTGCTCGGAGACAGCAGATGGAGAGACGGAGCGGGACTTAAGCCCCCGGGCAGCAGATACTTCTACAGCTTCCGGCTGCTGGGAAAGGAGTACACGATAGACATGATCGCACAGCGGATACTTGAGACCGACAAAAGAAATGAGGAACTGCCCAGAGCGGAGATACTTCAGAAGGCGGCTGAGGAGAGAGACAGGCGCAACGGCCTCGGTACCGGCACAGGTCTCCCGGGACTGTTCCGCAGGTACACCACGGAGCTGGATCTGATCCTTGAGTATCCCGTGCTGGTGGAGCAGGTGCCCTTCAGCATAAGAAGGGACCTCATACATACCGAGAGGCTGGAAAAGATCCTCGACCTTCTGGAGCGCAATACGATAATGACTCCGTCGGAGCTCGTGGAATTCACCTCCGAGGCGGAGAAGGAGATTGCGTTCCGCAGGAAGCAGAGAAGTAGATACTACCAGAGGATGCAGAAGTACACAAAAACTGCATATCCGGAGGAGAATGAGAGGCTCTCGGCGGAAGCAAGGCAGATGACGCCGGAGATCGTGGAGATGAGGAAGGACATCAGGCTCCTTAAGTTCGCGCAGGAATACGCAGCAAGGATCCCGTCGGAGCTGGATTACCTGCTGCTGCAGCAGGAGCAGATCACAAGAGATGAGGAGCATGGCAGGAAGGAGGAGGATATGAGGGATGAGCAGCTACTCGCAGGACGCGGCGGATCAGGTCGTGAGGATGAGCCTTCAGGGAACTGAGTTCGCGGTAAGGCTTGCAGGCACCGGGGCAAAGGAACTGGCGGAGCTAATATACCTTGTGCTTAAGGATCAGAAGAAATCCCGCGGAAAGACGAGGCTCGAGAACATGCTCAAGAGCGGAAAGGAACTTAAGGTCTTCGCAGTAAGCGACTCGGACTTAAGGAAGTTCTGTGAAGAAGCCAGGCGCTACGGAGTGCTCTACACCGTCCTCAAGGACAGGACCGCGGATGATGGCGTTACTGACGTTATGGTAAAGAAAGAGGATGCGGGAAAGATCAACCGCATCTTCGAGAGGTTCAGCCTCGCAAGGGTGGATATCGCCGCGGTCAGGGCCGAGATCGAGAAGGACAGGGCGGAGAGGGCTCCAAAAGACCCTTATCTTTCGCCGGAAGAGAAGAAGGCGGAATTCATAGACGAGATCTGCAGGCTGTCCGGGGAAGGAGAAGAAAGGGACCCCGGGAATGGCATGTCCGGGAAGTCCCCTCGGTACGTGCCTTGCTCAGACAGGAGATCAGATACAGAAAGGGACGCAGGTGATTCGGCAGATAAAGACAGGACATCTGTCAGGAAGATGCTGGACACCATAAGACAGGAGAGAAACAAGGTGACAAGCGGTAATACTTTACAGCCGGAAAACAAGGTGAAAACTGTTACGGACAGAGGGGAGAGAACATGACGGCAGAAGAGATAAAAGAGATGGAAGATCAGGCGGAAGCGGAAGGCATAAAGGATCCGGAATTCGATCTTGAGAAGTGGCAGAGACAGAAGAGGGCGGAGCGAGACGCGGCATTCAGCATGATGAACAGCATGGCCGAGATAGTGCGGGACGATCCTGAGAGCCTCAGGAAGTATCTTGAGCTGATGATTAGGTTCCCGGCTCTGTCCGCGGGCAACCTGCTGCTGGTGCTGGCGCAGAAGCCAGATGCGGTGGACCTGAGGGAGTTCCGTATCTGGAAGGAGCTCGGCACATCGATCAGGAAGGGAGAGAACGCAGTGCTTCTGCTGGAACCGGGCAGTGAGTATAAGAGAAAGGACGGAAGCACAGGTGTCTATTTCAATGTCAAAAAGCTATTCGACATAACACAGACCAGAGCGCTGAGGAACATGCCGGTGGAATTCCCGACTGACTCTGTGAGACTCGTTAAAGCGCTTTCCTCATGCGCTCCGTGCGAGATCGTCGTTGACGGTACCATGGACAGGATGAGCAATGACCTCGCTGAGTTCGATGAGGAAAAACAGGCCATACGCATCGCGGACACCCAGGACAAGGCGAAACTGTTCCCGCATCTGTGCAGGGAGACCGCAATGGCATATATGGCAGCGGGAGATTCAGCTCCTGACCACATGAGGGACACGGCTCACTGCGTGGCTTACGCGGTGAGCATCAGGAAGGGATTCCGTCCCGAGAACTGGAGATTCGCCCAGGTATGCCAGTCTGTCGCAGATATGAGCCCCAGGGAGATGAGGAGGTTCCTCGGTAGGATCAGGGACCTCACCGGCGCTATAGTGGATGACATACACCAGTATTTCATTGACAGGACCGAAGAGCGGGTCAGCGAGGCAGTGAGGTAGGGATAAGAATGAGCCGACTGTTAGGAAAGAAGGATGACACTGTACGGGTAACCTTAGACAGCTTTGAGCTCAGGCTGATCGTCAGGGCGCTGATGGAGCTGAGGAACGGGATAACGGAAAAGGGAAAAGATCCGCAGGACGTCGAAGACCTCATCCTAAGGATCGCGGATACTGCGGAAAAAGTAAGTCGGAAGGACAGAGGATGAGGGGAAGATCCGGAAGGATCGCATCTATATGGTTGCGGGAGACGGATCCTCTCAGCACGCTGATATAAACGCGAAGTGCATATCCTATGTAGTCAGCAGGAGAAAGGGGATCGAGCTGGAGGAGAACTGGAACTTCTCCTCCGTCATATCTGGAATGAAGGAACTTGAAGTCATGCAGGTCAAGAGAGTTCTCGGAAGGATAAGGGAAGTATCCTCGGCGAACTGGAGGACATGAACAGCGACTTTCGCAGCCAGCGGGAGGAGTCGGTCACTGAGGTCGTCCAGGTACGGGGCAGGGCTTATGATCAATTCGCTTGTGGTGGAAAGGAAGCGTCTGAGAGAGGAAGGCGCAGACTTCAGCCTGACAGATGAACTTATCATTAAGCTGATGGACGCACTGGACATATCCGCTGGAAGGAAATAAAAAAGGCCTCCCTTATAGAGAAGGCCTGTGATCGTAAAGAAGTAATCAGTTCTGTGAGCTTACGTATTTCCGGAAAGCGTAAAGCATCGTGATATCTATCGTGAAAGACTCAGAGAGCTATGAGAGCCTTGCCGTTGAGGTCGCTGGAATAGTATTTGTTGTAGTCCCAGAAGAACAGCCTCTCGTTTGCGAGACATACATACGTGACCTGTTTGTCCGACAGCTGGTATGTGGTGCCTGTGGAGGGATCGTACCTTATGAGATAACCGTCGGAGGAGCTGTTGC
>JAFZZV010000200.1 GCA_017828855.1 Oscillospiraceae bacterium
CCCTGTTTTCGTTGCGCCTGTTTCCGCTCATCAGCTGCAGGTAGTCGACGATGATCAGTCCGAGGTTCTTTATCCTTCTTGCCTTTGCCTGGATCTCCTGAACGGAGATCCCGGACGTGTCGTCGAGATATATATTCGTTCCGGAGATCTCAGCAGCCGCATCGGTGATTCGCTCCATCTCGTCATCATTGAATTCACCGGTCCTGAACTTCTGGCTCTTGATCCCGGCGATGGAGCTGATGATCCTCTGCGCGAGCTGCTCGTTAGTCATCTCAAGGGAGAAGATGCCAATTCCGGTCTCCGGGCGGCTTCTTGCGATGTTCGCCGCGATGTTAAGCGCGAAACTCGTCTTTCCGACACTGGGCCTGGCAGCAAGGATGATGAGGTCGGACCGGTTAAGCCCGGTAGTGACTCTGTCAAGATAGCTGAATCCGGTGCTCAGTCCGAGGTATTTCTCCCTGTCGTCGCCGATGAGGTTCTCAAGATCGCTCAGCACCTGGAACGATACGTCCTCGATGCTCTTCATGTCGCCGCTCGTGCGGCCGCTTCTGATGTCGTAGATCTTCTGCTCTGCGAGATCAAGAAGCTCGTTCGCCGGCGTCTGCCCGTCCGATCCCGCGACCATTATCTCCTGGCATGCATTTATAAGCACGCGCTGGAGGTACTTGTCAGAGACTATCCTGGCGTATGCCGTTGCGTTGGAAACAGACGGTACCGTTTCTGTCACGCTGTATAGATACAGCTTCGCATCGTCTGCATTGCCGAACACACCCGCAGTGACGACGTTCTCCAGAACGGTCAGGAAGTCTATCGGCTTCCCCGCCGTCTGGAGGAGCATCATCTCACGGAAGATGTCTCCGTTCTGCTTTGCATAGAAATACTCAGGCTTCAGTATCCCGAAGATATCGTCCTGGATCGAAGAATCGACCAGCATCGCTCCGAGCACCGCCTGCTCCGCTTCTGTACTGTATGGAAGGTTTATCCCCAGGGCATCAAGGGGAAGGCTAAGCCTTGTGTCTGCCATCAGTCCTTATTCTCCGTTACCATAACCTTGATGTCGGCATTGACGCCGGTATAGATCTTTACCCTGGCGCCGTATGTGCCGAAAGTCTTTATATCGGAATCCAGCTCTATCTTTCTCTTGTCGAGATCAACGTCAAACTGCTCCTTGAGCGCCGCGGCGATCTCCTTGGCTGTGATCGAACCGAACAGCTTTCCGGAGGATCCGGCTTTCGCCTCTATCTTAACTGTGTTCCCGTTTATGACAGCAGCGATCTGCTGAGCCTTCTCAAGCTCCACAGCCTTGTGATGCTCGATCGCATCGTTCTTGCTCTTGATGTTGCTCATCGCAGCGGAATCCGCAACGATGGCAAGTCCTCTCGGGATCAGGTAGTTCCTGGCATATCCGTCAGAAACGTTTACCAGCTCATCCTTCTTGCCCGTTCCCTTTATGTCCTGCTTAAGTACGACTTTCATGGGCTCCTCCTTAAGTTATCGATAGTCAGTATGTATTTCTAAATATCCATTATCACCGGAATGATCATCGGGCTCTTTTTGGTCTTCTGATACATAAGTTTCCCAAGTTCAGCCCTGATAGCGTCCTGCATCTCCCCGCGCTTCAGCCTTCCGGATGAGCGGAGCGACTCGAGCAGCTGCTGCGTGCGCTCCCTAGCTTCGGTGATAAGATCCTCTGACTCCTTTACGTACACGAAGCCTCGGGAGATGATGTCCGGCCCGCTTATTACATTCCCGGATCCGCTGTCTATGGTGCACACCACTACTACAAGTCCGTCGCTTGACAGGTGTCTCCTGTCTCTGAGCACAGCCGTGCCGACGTCTCCCACTCCGTAGCCGTCCACCAGTACATGTCCGCTCTCTACAGTTCCGTTGAAGCTGAACTTGCCGTGATCGAACTCGACGACCTTGCCGATCTCGGATATGATGACGTTCCTCTCCGGTATCCCCATTGATATCGCGGTTGCGCGGTTCTTTACAAGATGCCTGTATTCACCATGAACAGGGAAGAAATACTTTGGTTTCACAAGAGAGATCAGAAGCTTTATCTCATTCTGGCATGCGTGCCCGGAAGCGTGTACCTCATACATCGATTCATAGATCACGTCGCTTCCGAGCTTCAGCAGGGAGTTGATGACCCTGGTGACCGTTTTCTCGTTCCCGGGAATAGGTGTTGCCGAGATTATAATGAAGTCCTTTGAAGTGATCTTGATCTGTCTGTGCTCCCCTGAGGCCATCCTGGACAGAGCCGACATCGGCTCGCCCTGACTGCCCGTGGTTATGATCACCATGTCTTCAGGCCGGTATGACTTGATGGTCTCGATATCGACTATAGTGTTCTCTTTGCACGTTATGTATCCGAGATCCTGCGCTATCTGAACATTGTTGAGCATGCTCCTTCCGGAGAAAGCTATCTTCCTTCCGTGGTTCTCAGCAAAATCGATGATCTGCTGGACCCTCTGGATGTTGGAAGAGAAAGTGGCGATTATCACCCTCTTTCCTTCCGCCCTGCTGAACAGCGATTCGAAGGAGGAACCGACATGGCTCTCCGAGATGCTGTTGCCGGGACGTTCGGCGTTAGTCGAATCGCACAGAAGCGCAAGCACTCCCTTCTCTCCGTATTCCGAGAGCCGTCCCAGATCCGCTGTCTCCTCGAAGACAGGGGTATAGTCTATCTTGAAGTCTCCGGAATGCACAATGACTCCGGCAGGCGTCGTGATCGCTAGGGCAGCCGCGTCCGGGATGGAATGGTTTACCCTTATGAACTCGACGCTGAAACATCCGAGCTCCACGGTATCACCTGTGTGAACGGTGTTCAGATCGGCTTCTGACATAAGGTTGTATTCTCTTAGCTTTGATACTATGAGCCCTGCCGTCAGCGGCGTCGCGTATATGGGAAGGTGGAACTGCTGGAGAAGAAAAGGTATGCCGCCTATATGATCCTCATGGCCGTGTGTCACGACCAGTCCCCTGAGTTTTCCCCTTATCGATTCAAGGTATGTAAAATCCGGTATTACGGTATCCACTCCGAGAAGTTCATCATCGGGAAATGCCATCCCGCAGTCCACTATTATCGCATCCTCGTCGCAGACGAAGAGCGTCATGTTCTTGCCGATCTCCTCCAGTCCGCCGAGGGAGATTATCTGAAGTACTGAATCAGACTGTATCTTTTTCTGCCTGCTCTTCTGCGCGGGTGCGGTCGCTTTTTTGCTTCCGCTTTTATTGGCAGAAGGAACCTTCCTGCTTGATGCTTTGCTCTCCTTTTTTACCGATGCCGCAGAATCTGACGCTGTCTTCTTTGCCGTGTCAGCTGCGCTTTTCTTTCCATCACTTTTGTTCGTGTTCTTTTTTGCTCTGCTCTTGGAATTCTTTGCAGAAGCGTCTGCAGCTGCGGAAGCGTTCTTTTTCTTCGTTGACCTTTTGGTGGATGAAGACCTATTATCTTCTTTCTCCGAACCGTCGTTTGTCGGGATGATTATCTTATCGTATGTTTTGGGCAAATCAATATCTCCTGAGAAATGATATATAATAAATGAATAGTATGAATAATGAATAATATATAAGCCTTTTCGGCGTGTATTATCTATAATTATAGCATCTGTCGAGGCGACCCGTCATTTGTTTTATCGGATCGTCAGCCATGATCAGATGCGGAAAGGCCCCTATGAAGAAGGTCACTGTTTATACTGATGGCGCCTGTTCCGGAAACCCCGGTCCGGGCGGCTGGTGCGCGATCCTGATCTACAACGGGAACGAGAAGGTCCTCAGCGGCGGAAAAGAACTCACGACCAACAACGAGATGGAGCTGACGGCTGTAGTCCGGGCGCTCGGAGCTCTTAAGGAAGACTGTGAAGTAGAGCTTTACTCCGATTCTCTCTATGTGGTCAATGCAGTAAACAAAGGCTGGATATACAACTGGAGAAAGAACGGCTGGAAGAACTCCAAGAAGGAGACGCTGCCGAATCTGCTTCTCTGGCAGGAATTCGACCCACTCATCCGCCGTCATGACGTATCTTTTATCTGGGTCAAAGGCCACGCTGACAATGAGTACAACGAGCGGTGCGACAGGATAGCCGTGCAGGAGCGAGACAAAGCCGCTTCCGGCTCGATTGCCACTGAAAAGAGCGTGTGATAAGATATTGAAAGACCAGAACGGGAGGAAATAAATGGAAGAGAACTATACCAACTTTTTGCACGAGATAATAGACGAAGATCTCGAATCGGGATACTACAAGGAGATCCACACCCGCTTTCCTCCCGAGCCCAACGGCTATATTCACATAGGGAGCGCAAAGGCTATCTGGATCAACTGGATGACTGCCCACAAATACGGCGGTCTCTTCAACCTCAGATTCGATGACACAAACCCCGTCCGTGAGGGCGACGAGTTTGTCAACTCCATAATAGAAGATATGGAGTGGCTGGGCTGCGATCCCAACGGAGGTATCTTCTACGGTTCTGACTATTTCGACAAGTGCTATGAACTGGCGGAGAAGCTTATCATTGACGGCAAGGCATACGTCGACGATCTCTCGGCGGACGAGATGAGAGAGTACCGCGGCAGCCTTACAGAGCCCGGAAAGGACAGTCCCTACAGGAACAGAAGCGTGGAAGAGAACCTGGATCTGTTCAGAAGGATGAGAGCCGGCGAGTTCCCCAACGGCAGCAAGACTCTCAGGGCTAAGATTGATATGTCCAGTCCCAACATGAACATGAGGGACCCCGCGATCTACAGGATCATCCATGTGCCCCATCAGAGACAGGGAGACAAATGGTGCATCTATCCGCTGTACGACTTTGCTCATCCCATTCAGGACGCCATGGAGGGCATCACCCACTCCATGTGTTCCATTGAGTTCGAGAACCACCGCCCGCTGTACGAGTGGGTCATAGATAATACAGGTGTCCCGGATCCCAAACCGAAGCAGAGAGAGTTCGCGAGGCTCAACGTCACATACACCGTGATGAGCAAGCGATATCTCAGGGAACTGGTGGAGACCGGCGTAGTGGACGGATGGGACGATCCCAGGATGCCTACGATCTGCGGACTGAGAAGAAGGGGCTATACTCCTTCCTCTATCCTGACATTCGTCGAGACCGCCGGCGTCGCCAAGACCGACAGCCTTGTGGATATCGGACTTCTTGAGCACTGCATCAGAGACGAGCTCAACAGCGACGCGCTCAGACGTATGGCCGTCCTGGATCCAGTAAAACTCACCATCACGAATTATCCGGAAGACAAAACAGAGTACTTCGAAATAGCAAACCATCCTGCCAGGCCGGAACTCGGGACCAGAAAGGTCTCATTCTCC
>JAFZZV010000201.1 GCA_017828855.1 Oscillospiraceae bacterium
CTGTGGATCTTTACGTTTCCCGCGCCGGACCCGGTCATCTTGAGCCTGAAATGGTCGCAGCGTTTCGGTCTTATCGGGAGAACGAAGCTTCTCATCGTGGTGCCGGTTATCTGGCCGGCAGATTCCCACGTTCCGGACGAATCGTATTCCAGATAGAAATTGACTGTGTGCCCGGTCGAGATGGTCATTCGGATAAGGATCCTCGAGACGTATTCCTTGTCCGGGATTCCCATACCAAGCACGCCGGTCTCGGCAGACCATGAAAGAACCTCCGTCTGCACGCTGCCTTCGTCGGCTATCCTGATCTGCGACGTGTCGTGATCTGTGAAATACAGTTTTCCATCGCACGAGCAGAAATCGTCGGCTCTGGTATTGTCTTCTCTGAACCACAGCCCAGTCGCCGTGTCATACAAAAACAGGTTCCATGTGTTGTCGACTTCGCTCTTCATACTGATGTAGTACCGGTTCTTGTTTGAACCGGCGACTGCGCCGTTTCTGAGCGCGTCGGTATTGTTGCTGTCAACTCCGGTGTAGTGGATATCCCCGAACGCCGACGATATCTCCGCCGGAAGGGACCCGTCGTACACGCAGACCCCGTTGCGGGATTTGTAGTACAGTCTCTCGTTCACGATCGCGAGAGACTTTCCTGCGCCTTTCTGCACGCCTTTGCAGGCAGTAGTCTGTATCTGGAAGTTGCTCGGGAAATTGCCATACACCTTGTGCAGGCAGTCCTCCTTGAAGAAAAGCGGGTATCCCAGGTGTGCTATCGCCCCTGTGAACGGTCCATCAGTACCGCAGGAAGCGACATAGGAATCGCTTGACAGACCCATGAACACGTCCCAGTTCTTGAAGTCGCCGAGCTTGCTGGCATAGATCTCATTTACGATGCTGCCATCAAGCGCGGTCCCGTATCTGCATCCCCAGAGGCGGTTCTCGGATTCGATGACAAAGTCAAGGTTCGGCATCTTCCGTTCCAGGGTGAGCGTGTCGGTCTGCGTGGAAACGGAATCCAGCATCCCAATGACAACGATATAGTCGCCTGCGCCGCTGTTATCCTCGTCGTGATATGCGTCCCACAGCGCGGATACCTGTCCTTCCAGATCCTGCAGCTGTTCAAGTTCCGGATCTATGCCGGAGATCTTTACTCCGTCATACTGAGAAAAGGCAGAGGCTATGCCTGTCGCCTTGATCTTGATGTATGTCGTGGCTATGGACACCCACATAGCCGTCGTCTCGGAATACTGCTTCAGCACATGAGGGTTCTGTGAAGTATCTATCCAGAGCATCATGTGAGAAGGATTCGACGGTTCTGTGGCGCTGGCGGTCGCTTCTTCGTACTCAGACCCGTCCACACGGCAGAGTTCGTACGTTACCGTCCCGGAGGATTTCCAGGTGGCCTCTATGTCGCCTTTGTCCGTCAAGTCCTTGGTGTTAACGTACTTTTTGTCCGGCATGATGATCAGATACGCGCCCATGCTTATCAGCTGCTTGGGTCCGTTCGTGAGTGTCAGGCCGGTGACGGCATAATTGTTGATGTACAGCGTGATCCCGTCCACATAGCACAGAGCGTCCTTGGCTATCAGTCCGTTTGGATTGTGCACGCCAGCATTCACCGCATATGCGTAAGTCCCTCTGCGCTTTCTCGGAGATATTGCAGGCAGGTAATCGGGAGAGAGGTTCGTCATGTCGTAGAACTCGTTCTCGGCAATACGCAGATTATGGTTGTATCCGCCGAAGCTCTCGACCATTTCCCTGGACTGATACGCTTCATTGAGTGTTGAGAACTTCATCAGTAGTAGACGATCCTCCTTCCCAGCGGCATGTGGTTGCGGTTATACCAGTTGCTGTATGCGGAGAATGTGTCATTGAACCTCGTGATCGTGTTGTTGTATGAGACCGTCTCCCGGTTGTAGTAGTCTATCTTGGACTCCAGCCAGGAGAGGTATATCTCGTCGAACGGCTCATCGACGATCAGATCCGTCGCAAGCGTCGCATCCTGCGCGGGAGTATCTCCGGCCAGCACGTATCCAGTGAAAGGTTCTTCTGGCGCGTCTTCATGTACGTCAATGATCAGATCCCTCACCATGTGATCGAGTTCCGACAGCCATGCAACCTTCTCGGCACTTGTGTAGCTATTTGGTTTTAGAGCGTCGATACGTGTGATCGCGTCATTGATGGTCATTCTGTACCCTCCTTGCTGGAACCGGCTCAATTGTTCACTCGGAAACTACCTGAGAGTCAAACGCATAAGCGAACTCGAGGTTTCTTTCCTGCTCTTCAAGGATCTCCGCGACGGCTTTCGGTACTTCGACCGCGACGCCTCTCTTGATGAGAAATCTCCTGTTATTTACCCAGACAACGACGTCTTCTTCGTCCTTACGGGTCCTCGGGATCCTGATGGTGACTGTCTCAGGTTCCGCAACTGCTTTCGGTTCATTGATTTCAGGTGCCTCTTCTTCGGCTGCCAGGGTCTCTTCATTCATGATTTCATCGAGTTTTTCTGTGACTTTCTTTGTGGCCATAATTGACTCCTTTGTTGAAGTGTGGGGAGAGGGCAAGCCTCTCCCCTGTTCGTGATCAGTTGGCAAGAGCTGTAGCGGAGAACCTTCCACTGACAGACTCGACTCTTACGAGGTAGTCCGGGATAAGGATCTTCGCAGTCTTGAGCGCCTTCCAGCCGACGGAGCTCCTCTGGTTGAGGGGGTCAGCTGTTCCGGCAGAGCCCTTCTGCTTGACGATGGTCTCGAGACCGCCGCCCTGGATCTCGGTGACGCCGTAGGCGCCATCGCCGAAGATCAGGCTTCCGAAGACGGAGAGTCCGTCAGCGGTTCCGCCGATGGGGGCGATGATCTTATCTGCGCTCACGGAAGTGGCAGCAGAGAGGGTGATGGAGGCAGAGCCGGCGGCTCCGGCTACGAGAGCGGAGACGGTGACTTCTGTGCCATCGAGCCATACCTTCTTGTCCGCGGCATCGCGTGCAGCGAATGCAGCGACGTCGTCAGAGGTGATGAGCTCTTTAACGGGAATGCTGGCGTTGGAGGAGACGTTGCTCCTGACAGTCAGATTCCTGGCAAGGGCTGTGAGCGGCTCACCCGCGAAGATCTTGGCCTCGGTGGTCTGTACGAAACGTACGCCGCCGATCTTGCCTATCTCGCCTTCGTAGATGTTGCCGGGCTCGGCATACTTATGCGCGTCGACCCACGCCGGATCGGACATCAGGTCGTAAGCGACATAAGGATGGATGATGCCGATGTAGTATCCGTCGATTGTCGGGGCGTTGCAGGCGCGGAGCTTTGCGACGACCTGGTTGACGATATCTACCTTCAGCAGGGAGGTCTTGTTCATGTCCTTCCTGGATGTGACCTCTGTCTCGGTGGTTCCGGACCACTTGGACGCGTAGGAAACGTTGGTTCCTGCCTGCAGTACGTTACGTACGACTGTGTCCAGGGTGAGGCCGGCCTGTCTGCCGAGCAGCTTGGTCGCTTCAAGGATGGTGTTGTCCAGAGCGGTGAGCTCAAGGACATCGGACTGTGTGATGTAGTCGCCGTACTGCGCGACCTCTGCGGTCACGGCGGTGACTGTCAGGCTGTTTCCGTCCGGGGTTACGCCTTCTGTGAGGGCTGTGAGAGCCTTCTGCAGAGGAGCGAACTTACGGAACTCGATGACCTTTCCGCCTCCCTTGGGGATAGGTCTCTTCTGACCGAACTGGTCATGTACGAGCTGAGGAGCAGCTTCGTCGATGAGGGTCATGTCATAGAAGGTCTTCATCTCCGGAGAGAGGGAGTCCTGCGTAGTGACCTGTGTAGCGAACAGCTGCAGCAGCATGTCTTTGATCTTTCTGATCATGGTTATCTTCTCCTTGTGTGAACAGTGTTGTGTGTTTGTCCAAGGAGAATCGCCGTTTTAGAAACTGATGCGCTCTCCTCGGGCGACACGTCTGGCTATTTCCTGACGGTCGGCTTTAGTGAGCTGTGACACATCGCTCTTCACGACGGCGGGAGACTGAGGTGATGCTCCGTTTTCGGCAGGCCTGGCACCGTTGGCGATGATGTTGTTCGTCGTCTTCTGTGCGACCTGCTGCGCGGTAAACTGCATGGCGGCAGCGATGATCTCGTCCTTGTGAACCACTTCATAGGCTGTCCTCACATCGATCCCGTTCCGGAGCAGATCCGCAAAACTACTGTTCTGCAGTTCTGAACTAAGATCGAAATTCGGATACACGGCCTTGAGGGCGCTGGCCTGATCCATCCACCCGGCGTAGATGCGGTCGGCGTTCTCGCGAACGTTCTGTTCCTGCATCTGACGTCTTAGGTCGGCGTTCTCGCGTTCCATCTTCCGGATCTGCTTCAGCTGGTCGACCGTGATTCCCTTTTCGAGCGCTTCCTCCTCGTAGAAGGAATCATCGTCTTCGATCGCCTGTCGCAAGCTTTCAGCGTCCGCGTAATCAACGCCATATTTCTGCCCCAGCATCGCGAGCAACGGAGTCACTGCATCATACTTATCAGCAGCTTCCTTCGTGTTCTTGAGCCGTCTCTGTACCGTGTCGCTGACTCTCTGGTCGTACAGGTCCTTATACTCGCCCTTGATCAGGGCTTCGAACTGCTGTTCCCTTGTGGGAGACGCGACATCGGGTTCCTGTCCCCCGGCGGCGGGACCTTCCTGAATGCCGTACTTTACGTCGGCTAGAGGATTACTGCCGGTCTTCTGCTGCAGGCCGGGAACACCTGCGGATACACCGTTTTCCGCTCCGGATGAGGCACCGGTGCCACCTTCCCCACTTCCGCCTTCTGCGAAAAGCTGAAGATCAATGCCTTGGAGCCATAGATTTTTTGACATGACTGTCCTTTCTGTCCGTAAGTGGACGACTCTGTTGATATTTTCAAGACGTTTCCGTCTCTCCAAACGTTTTGACCGCAATGTACTGCGGGTAATTGTGCGCCAGCACCATCATTCCGCGCTGTATGACGTGATACGTGTAGATCACATCCCGGAAAGACTCCTTCGTCTTCGCTGTGCAGGTGACTTCGGATGCGCCCTCTGCCAGGACTATCCCGGGAGCCTCCTTCAGCATCTTGCGAGCTTCAAGAAAACGCGCGTTCTGAGCCAGTGTGATGACCAGCGCAGATACTGCAGCGCATATGAGATCACGGCCTGCTTCGGCCGATTTTGCGTGGCCTGTGACCGTCATCGTGACGGTCTTTTTCTCAGCTTCGAATGAAACGTTGATCATGTAGGTGTCGTCGAATCAGCCACGCGCTGTCTGGCCCTTCTCGTGACTGAGCTTTCTCCTCCTGTCATCTCATCGCCGCCCAGGGCGTTATTGCTTTCGGCGGCGTTCTGGTCGACTTCCGCGGTCGGCATCTGGATCCCGTACTGCTGCGCAAGCGCCGCGGATATCTCATTGCCTCCGCGCATGGAATCGACCATCTGTGCGAGCATCATCATCTGCTGCAGCATCCCGCCGTTCTGGCTTATCTTCTGAGCGATGAAGTCCTTCCTGTCGAAGTCCATCATGTCGAGACACGCGAGAGCCTGGTCCGCGCGGGTCGGCTCGAAGAATCCCTGGTTGTAGAACTGCAGCGCGAGCTCGTTCTGCGACATCTTGGAATACGGGCTCTGCTTCTGTGCTGTGACCTCTACGTCGAACATAGGAACTCTGACGCCCATGTCCTGTCCGAAGTCGATGCCCTGCTGCTGCGGGATGATGCCGGCGTTATCGTACTGGATGAACTTCGCCGCGCCGTTCTGTCCCATGATCCGGAATGATCTCGGGAGGTTGTAGAACTGACGGATAAGCTCGATGACGTCGTAGCAGATGCGGCGGAATACCCTGTACGAGGATTTGTTCGCGTCGCGGGAGAGCTTGCTTCCGGCCTCCTGCATGGCCGCAATAGCTGACGCAGCCGTGACTCCCGCTGTGGTGCCGCCGGTGCTGATGTCCCTGTTCCCGGTGACTTCCTTGAGCTCATCGACCTTGTTGTTGATGACTTGCGCGTAGATCGTGTTCAGCGGCTTCCCGACGACCGGGATAACCGAGTCCTGACCAAGATTGCCGTCTACGTGGATGAAGTCATTCGTCATGTCGGCGTACTCTTGCTCATTGACGCTGCCGTCGGATCTGATGAAGTACCTCGGTTTTGTGTTCGCGAGCATGTTCTGCATAATCGCCTGGTTTCCGCGGTCGATGTACTCCTGAGCGCTCTTGCCGATGTCGATGTATCCAAAGCCCGCCGGCGTTCCTTCCATCCGGAACAGTGTGTCGAACTCGAACGGATACCTTCCGTGGTCGTACAGGCCTCTGTCGACGTAGTTTGGATCGTTCTCGGTGGCAAACAGGACCATGTCGTTCACATACTTGCAGTAGTGCAGCACCTGCCTGCCCTGAGCGTTGAGCTTCTTGTAGTACCAGTCCACGACCACAGATTTCTCGGAAGTATCGACCGTGTCGTCGTAGACATATTTCGTCGTCTCGATAGTCGCGCTGCCGAGGTTTCCCTGTAGCTGCGGGTACTGCGCGAGCAGCACTTCGTTATCGACGAGGTCCAGGTGGAAAAGGTTCCTGGACTTCTGGATATCCTTGATCCCGGGCTCCCAGAATAGCTGGAGCAGATCGACCATCGTGATACTTACATCACCGATCCCGTTGAGTTTTGAGGAATCCCAAAACACTCCATATACGCAGGTGCCGTGCTTGAGCTTATATTCCCAAGCTTCGTCGTACACCGCTTCGAAATCGTTCTGCTCCAGAATTACCGGGATTATGCTCGTCAGCATCTCTGCCTGAGCTTTGTCACCTTCTTCTCTCGGAAGCACGTTCGGCGCCGGGAAGTTGTCCATGGCGTCGGCGTGCTTATTGGCAAGGCTGTTGAAAAGCCAGCCTGACACCGGCTCAACAGTCGAACCGGCATTGTCCTTGTTCTGAGTCCTGAGGATCTCCCAGTGACGCAGCTTGTACCACTGTTCGTTTTGGACGATCTTCTGCTCAAGGTTAGCCTTTCCGGCTTTATATCTCTGCAGGATCTGAGTCGCCTTCGCGACCGCCTCGCTGCCTATAGGCGCATCAAGCGCCCTGAAACCATCTATAGTCCCATCGGGACGCAGACCTTCGCTTTGTCTGCGCGTCTGCTCGATCAACTGCTGGACCATCTGGTCCGGAGTCTGACGCGGAGCCGACTGTCTTCTTTCGTCGAATTCACCTGGCATTCTTCTCGATCACCTCATATCGCTGTCTTCTCGGTTTGGGAATGATGTCTTCTTTCGGGATGTCCAAATACTGAGCCATGGGGCTCTCGTAGTATTTGTCGGGAGGAACTATCTGTCTCGGAGAAATGGGCCTGCTCATGCAGAAATACCGCACCTCGTCGGCCACATGGTCTTCTCCGTCACTGTCGAGATCTTCCGGTTTATGCTCGTCGTACATCAGGAGTGGAATCGTTCTGATGAACGCTTTGCAGTTCCGGAAGACATACATCATCGGGAACCCGTTCTCGTCGAACGCCAGGCGGTAATGTACCTGAAGCCATCCGGGGAGACGCTCATGGTCTCCGGGCGTGAACAGGACTCCCATCTTGCCGGCCGTCTCTGCGATGCTTTCTCCTGTCTCGGCGTTCCATATCGCAGGGTCCGCTATACCGGTTATCCTTTTGCCTTTGAGCCACCGGTGCTCTGATTCGATCTCGTGTATCTTCTGAAACACCTGCAGCGGCGTCCACTTGACGCCTTCGTTGGCGGTATCTGTGCACCCGTAGAGCTCTAATATCCGGTAGGCTACTCCGTCATAATCGACAGCCCACCAGCCCACGGAGAACGGTTTTGCGTATCCCCAGTCGAAGGAGCGGTAGATCTTCCAGTTCGGGTTGATCTCAAAGGGCTCGATGACATGGGTCCAGCGCCTATCCTCGTAATGATCAGGTTCGTCCAAAAACTCCTCGAAGAACTGACCTTCGTACACGTTCCAGGACCCGTACAGCCATGCCTCCCTGAGTTTTGGCGGGAGGATCTCCAGCTGCCTGATGTAATCCGGGTCCATCCTCATCAGGACCGTGTTGTCTGTGACCAGTGACTGAATAAACGTGTAGTCGTTCGGATCCTCGCGGTCCTTGTAGTTCCGGTCGATGAATACGCGCTTGACGTACTGGTGTCCCTGGCCGCCCGGGTTGCACGTGAGATACACGCGCTTCGGGAATGTGTTCGTTCCGCGGCAGCAGGCGCCGATGGTCAGTATCTGGTATTCAGACAGCTGTGTGGCCTCGTCGATGAAGATGATGTCGTATTCCTGTCCCTGGAGCCGGTCGAGATCCTTGTCCTTCGCGCAGTACGTGAAGTTGATCGTGCTGCCATTATTGAACCGAAGCACTTTGTCACGGTCGTTGTACCTTGCAGCGCCCAGCAGCTGTGTTCGGAGGATGTTGATGTGGTTGTTGACCAGCTCTGGATACGTACGCCTGACGATCAGGATCTTGATGCCCTGATAATTCAGCGCCAGCAGGATGGCCTTGGTCCTTACGGCCCAGCTCTTCCCGCCGCCTCGCGCACCGCCGAACGCGACGTATTTTGTGTCCGCCTGCATGAAGAGGCGCTGCTTCTCCGATGGAGTTGATATCGCTATCGTTGCACCCATAGCGGCCTCACACGCTCAAGTCTCTGAGACTGTCGTCTATCACGACGGTGATCTCTCTGTTACCTGTGTCCTCTTCGGTATCCTTGATGATCCTCTTGATCCTGGCGGTCTGTTCCTCCACGTCGAGCGGATGTCTGATGCCCTTGATCTCCCGCAGGTCCTTCAAGGCTCCGGTGATGTCCCGGAGACCTCTCGCAGTAACAACTATGCTGCCGTCATCGACGGCTTTTTCTATCAGTGCCAGGAGCTTGTCCGCGACTACTAAAATGCGGTCGGCGCGATTCGCCTCCTGACTTGCCACGGTCTCGATGACCTTCTTGTTCGCCTTTTGCGCTGCTTTTTTCCGCAAGTCTGTCCATTTTTGTGCTTCCGCTGTTCGGCGGATGGAGCTGAACGACACTCCGTATTTTTCGGCGAGTATGCGGTAACTCACATTTCCACGGACGTACTCGGCTCTGATCTTTTTGAGGAGCTTCTCGGCTCCTGGCTTTGTAAGATCGTTCACTTTTGCCGTACATCCTTTCCGGCTCCCATACTACAAAATTTTCAAAAAATCCATACCCCCCGGTTATGCTCATTTTTTAGGCCCGGAAACAGCAAAAACCAGAGGCTCCTTTAGAGGCTATAACCATGCTTAAATAAAGCATTTTCCCTCTATCAGAAACTCTGGTAATTACATAGCTAGGCTAGGATAGAGTATCTCTAGAAATATCTAGAATATTTTTATAAATACTCCGGGCCGTTAAAAATAATTTTTTGGTTTTTTCTTTTTCAGATCTCGCGCACTTTTATTCCGTGGACGTAGAGCATCAGTTTTCTTTTCAGGACGTATTCTTTCGTTTTGAACCCTTTCGTATCTTCCACGACCGTCTCTTTGTTTCTCGCATCGTAGTACACGAAATCCGCGAAATAGTTCACCGCGCGCTCTATCAGCTTTCCGCTTTCGTCTTTCTGCTCCGGGATCAGTTCGTATTTCACCTGGCGCCGAAGCCCGGAGATCTCTTTTGCCTGTTCAAGGAGTTTGAGTTCAGCATATCTCCGGGCTTCCTTCTGTGAATCGAACACATGCCCATCAAGTTCGACTTTGCGGTTAGAGTATTTGTTCCGGCTTTCCTTCGTTCCGGGGAAGCTGTTCCACCTGGTCATTTCCTGTGCCTCATTTTCTTTCTCAGCCGCAGCTTATTCCTGGTCGTGGAGTCTCTTATCTCACGCGCAGCTCTCCGGTTCAGGTACTGCAGTTTTGTTCCTTCATTGCGCAGCTTCGACCACATCTG
The DNA here is from genome assembly GCA_017828855.1 of Oscillospiraceae bacterium. Lineage (GTDB taxonomy): Bacteria > Bacillota > Clostridia > Oscillospirales > Ruminococcaceae > RUG11783. The sequence continues at coordinate 9,895 of JAFZZV010000201.1, forward strand.
GTAGTCTTCGCATTCCGCATGGCACCCGACGTACCTGTCATTGCAGTCTTTGCAGGGCGAGATCTTGCCCAGGGCTTTTCTCGCGCAGCTCGGACACACCCACGTTCCTTCCGGAACCGGTTCTCCGCAGCACACGCAGCGGTCAACGTCTGTCGTCATCGTTTGCCACCATCAACGCCGTCAAGAGATATCCCGTCCATACTCCGATCACGAATGCGAGAATCAGTTTCCACCACATCACACTTTCCTCCTCAGTTATCCGCGATGATTATGATCGCTTTTCTCCAGAACTCGTCGTACTTGGCCACTTCCGCTTTCACGCGGGCGTCCCATTCAGCGTCGGACATCTGCCTCTTTGATGGCCGGTCCAGCTCATCCCAGAGCCATTCTTCCAAGTTCTCGTAGAATTCATCCCGGTCGTTACAGACCCCATACCTCTCGAAATCGGGATCGTACGGCGGCGCACAGTCCAGCAGTTCTCCGATCTCGAACCTGATGCAGGACGCGTACGTGTAGCAATCGTCGCAGCATGCGTCCGGGCCCACCAGGAACGCTATGTCGTAATCCGGATATTCCCTGATCAGCCTCTTGAGCTCGTCAGATTTCTCCGCCATCTCCAACGATATCGGAACCGTATGTTTCGGCCTCAGCATATTTCCATTCCCTCCTCTTTGCTTCAGAGCACCATTTATGCTCTGCTGTTTGTCTGTCATGCATCACGCAGTATCGGAATCCTGCCGGGATCAGCCCTTTCCGGATCCCCGGAGCGCCCACGACCTTCATGCAGTATTCGCATTCTCCACAGGTCGTCAGTGACTTTTCACGGATCACATCCCTGAACAGGTACTGGCATGTCACGGTTCTTTCCAGGACGCCTTTCTCGAGCTTTATCACGTGCGGCTGGCCGTCCTGGACCATCATGTATATCGCCTTGCCCACCTCGACCGCGAGTTTGCTTATGACGTATTCGCTGGGATCGTCTGAGCTAAACAGCGTTCCGTCTACGTCCACGCCGACTTTTACGCTCTTGTCAAAGTTCACGTTGAAGTCATTCCCGCTATACATCGCGCACCTCCAGCTCTCCGCCGTGCTTATCCATCAGATACGCCCACACATTTTTCAGCTTTCGTTTAAAGCTCGGTGTCGGAGTCAGGTGCAGCTCTTCCGCAGTTACAAATGTGACCTTTTTCTCTCTGGCCGGCTCCACTTCAGCCCTCCAGAAGCATACCTTCCTGTCGCTTCTTTGTTCCTCTCCGGTTGAGAATTTGACTCCGTACCAACGATCCGGATCCATGACTTCGCCTATCTTTTCCAGCATCTGTGATTTGAGCATGCGCCATACGAACTCGTCCCGTCCGGACACTTCATCTTCAGGCAGGCAGAGAAAGACTTGCTCTCCTCTCAGCGTCATCTTCTATCCCTCCAGTGCTTTTATGACATCTGTCAGGACGATGCCGGTTCGGTCGACTTTCATGACCAGTAGCTCGAGATCCGTGGTAAGGCAGTCGGGACTCACATTTGGCACATCGTCTTCGTTTCTGTTCCCCGCAATAAATACGCGGATCTGGTCCGCCAGGCGGTATAGATTGCTTATCTTTTCCTGCAGGACCTCGATATCGCCCCGGATGCCTCTGGGCGGTTCCCTGGTCAAAACAGGTTCGTTCATCTTCATTTGCTGCATAGATTCCTTCCTCCCAAAACTCTCTCAGTCTCCAGCCCTCTCCAGTAGCGGTTCTTCAGGGTGTTTTTGTTTATCCCGAGGAGCTCCGCCCACTCTGCGAGGGTGTGTATCTGTCCGTCCATCTCGATGCGGACGTTGTTGCGGCGATTGTTCGCCTGCTCTTTCTTTGTCGCCCAGCGGCAGTTCTGCGGGCAGTAGTTGCCGTTATTGTCGATGCGGTCGAGCGTGAGCCCGGGCTCATATCCGTGTTCCAGCGCCCAGATCTCAAACAGCTCGATGTTCTGCCATTCGTCGCAGACCTTGACGCCGCGGCCGCCGTAGTACTTGAAGTTCCCTGCCCTCTCTCTGGTGCATCTGTCCATCATGGACCTCCAGCTCTGGTAGATGGGCTTGTCGTAGAACGTCTTGCCTTTGACAAGTCTCATTCGTCCTCCCTCCTCCCTGGAGAAAACAGGTTGCATGCGACATCCCTTAGTGAGATATCCGTAGCTGCAGATCCGGTGATGCCTATCATCTCGCACTTGTAGTAGATCCGCCTGGGACCGTGCAGCTTCACCGTGTGCCGGCAATCAGCGCACACCTCGTCCTGTTTATATCCGGTCAATCTCCGGAACCTTCCCTGTATCGAGTTAGGTCCGTGTTTCATTGGTTCCTCCTTGCAGGGGACATTTCCCTGAGGCCACCCACGCATCATGCTCGGCCGGCGTACATGCCAGGCAGGCCACTTCAGCGCGCAGGCTCTTGTAGAACCCGCAGTCGTTGCAGCGCCTCTCGGTTTCACTGCTGAGTACGACCGCGCCCTTTCTCTCTTTGCCTCTTGTGGTGATCATTCGATTCTCCTTTCGTTCATTCCTCGCCCATGTATGGAGGAGGCAATGGCATCCACGCCACGACGTTATTGTTCATGCCGCAGACCCAGCATTGTGCTTCCCACAGGTAGTAGCCTTTGACCACCTGGCGAAGCCCTTTCTTTGTGACGGTCGTGCAGAGCACATGTTCCTCGTTGTCAGGAAGCGCTTTCCAGCAGGGGATCCATCTCGCCTGCACAGCTTCCAGGTCGTAGTCATCCATGTACACGTGCTTCACGCCGTCGTTGCCTTCGTATATGCCCATGTCGTTAAACCTTTCACTCATTTCTTCCGGAAGGACATCTTCCCGACGTACTGTCCATAGGTCAGCCCTTCCCTCTCAGCTTCTGCGACTATCTGCCCTATCGTCATCTTCTCGAGAGACTTCGCCGCTGGCCGAATTTTTTCGGCCGTCTGGCGCCCGCTTTTGAATTCCTGACGTCGTTCACGTTCGCGTCTCTCCTTGCACTCAGGGCAATATTTTGCGTTCTTGCCGTTGCTCCGGAATTCTCTGAAGCAGTCAAGACACACTTTCAGGTATCTACCGCTGTCAGACACCGTCGTTCTCCTTTTGCAGCCGGGCGATCAGGCAGTGATGCCAGCCGTCGATGCTGTAACACCGTTCGTTCTTGTACTTCACTGCCTGGA
>JAFZZV010000202.1 GCA_017828855.1 Oscillospiraceae bacterium
CCCGTGAGCCAGGCTATGACCTCATCCAGTTCCTTCTTTGTCCTTCCCTTCTTCTCGACCTTAGCGAGAAGCAACGGATAGACCTTAGAGAGCTTCATGTCGAAAATGCTCTGACGCGTCATTGATACTGTGATCCTCCGGTCTCTTCACTCTATATTAAACTCGAGCTCTCCGTTTGAGCTTACATCGTTGGACTCGACTATAACGTATATCCTGCCGTGCGGCACGTTGACCCTTCCTTCTATGGTGCTGCTCTGAGGCTCCAGCGACACTACAAGATCCCTGGACCCGCCGCTGTCAACGTATACTCTTATGCTTCCTTCCTCGATCTTCGCGGCATAGCTGAGAGTTCCTCCGGAGCTGTCCCTGCATTTCAGTTTGAACACGATCGTCCCGCTGAACTGATAGAAACTCATGAACGCGTGGGAAGGCGTGTTGGAGTGCACCATCCCTATGGCTTTGAAGTGCGAGCTGTACTCGCTGCATCCGCCCAGCATCACGGATACCAGTATTATCATCACCGCAATGGCGGCAAGTTTTCTTTTCCTCATATCGGGTATTCTTTCTGGTTTTGACTCTATAGTTCAGATATTTATTACATTATACTCGCCTGACTATCCAAATGGCATCTTCGCATTATCCGTAAAGAGCTGCCGATCAGGCATCGACTCAAGGCAGGCTTGAGTTGTCAGTATGATACTCAATCGCCTCTTTCTTCTTTTCGAGTCTTGTTTCTTCTACACTAAAGATGCAGGGAAAACGTTTCCTTTTGAAAATGGAGCAGCTGATATCGCATCAGCAGGAGGCGATCAAATGGAAAACAGGTCTTTCGTATTTTATTCCGAACGCAATGTGTATCTCAGCGGTGAACTGCGCGACGGATGTCTGAAACTGGAAAGCGAGGTCTACGGTTATATCAACAGCGAAGGACACTATTCACTCAACGAGGAGGAAACGAAGAAGTTGCTGTCCCTGATCTCGATCGACGAGCTGATAGAGATCGGAAAAGAAAAGCATCTTGACGGTGTCCTGTCATTCTTTATCGACAATAGTATAGATTACGACTGTATCGTTATCTGAGAATCGATATCCGAAAGTGAATCCTAAGCCCGTTTCCGACACCTTCAACAAACACACTGTTCTGTAAAAGATTCCGCCCGGCACACACCGAACGGAATCTTTAATACTTACTTTATGTTTTCCCAGACTATGGATCACAGGCACATCTTATAGATCTCGACGACATCCTTGGGCTCCAGTTTGATGAAGCCGTTGATCGCTCCCCTGGCTCCGCAGGCCTTGTCCGCCATCTCCTGGAAATGCTCCTCTCCGATGCCGAGCTCTGTCAGTGTCGAGGGGATGCCGAGCGTCTTGAAGCAGAACTCCTCGGTCTTCTGGATGGACTGTTCCGCGATCGCAAAGGGATCCTGATCCGGATCAATTCCCCAGATGTCCACGCCGTAGGTGACGTACCTGGAGACGGTCTTCTCACTCAGGCAGTATCTCAGCCAGCGCGGGAACAGAATGGCGAGACCCACGCCGTGGGTGATGTCGTAGTAGGCGCTGAGCTGGTGCTCCATGGGATGGTTGGAGGGTCCGCCTCCGCCGAATCCGGAGCTCATGAACCCGTTCATAGCCCAGGAGGATGCCCACATCAGGTTCTCCCTGGCTTCCAGATCATCCGGCTTGTCCAGTGCTACCGGCGCGTACTTGATTACTGTCTTGATGACGACTTTCTGTATCTCGTCCAGCATGTCCATCGGAGGATTGAGCGTGAACCATCCCTCCAGGATATGGCACATGATGTCGAAGGACCCCGCCGCGGTCTGGTTCCTGGGCACCGTGTAAGTGAGCTCGGGGTTCAGGAAGGAAGCCTTGGGATAGAGTACGGGTCCGCGGACGCTGGCCTTGTCGTTGGTGAATTCGTTGCTGATGACTCCGCCGGAGTTCATCTCGCTGCCGGTGGCAGAAGCCGTGAGCACCACTACGATCGGCAGAGCCTTCTCGGGAACTATATGCTTCTCAATGAAGTCCCACGGATCGAAATCGACGCAGGCGCCTGCCGCGATGCACTTGGTGGCGTCTATCGTGCTGCCTCCGCCCACTGCCAGGAGGACCTCTATATCGTTCTCCTTGCACATGGCGACCGCTTCGCGTATATGGCTGATCTTGGGGTTGGGCTGCACTCCGCCCTTTTCAAATACGGTGACTCCCTCTTCGTTGAGGTATCCCATGACTTTGTCGTACAGTCCGGTCCTCTTGACGCTGCCTCCGCCGTAGGTCATCAGGCATCTCTTGCCGTAGCTTGCGACTACCTTGCCGAGTTCCTTGAACTGCTCCGGTCCGAAATAGACGGTAACCGGGTTGCTCCATCTGAAGTTTGACATTTTGCTTTGCTCCTTTCCGCATTACTGTTAAACGTTTGTTTCTGTATATATTTTATTGTTTTCCTCTTTCGTTTCCAACCGTACTGCGAACTGTGATCTTTCGTTATGCGTTGCAGACCAGAATGGTTTCGGACTGCATCCGCCCTTTGATCCTGCGGCTTTTTCCGGTCCCGAAGACTGCTGCGCCGGCACCGGTTTCGAACATGTACTTCTGTTATGCTGACATTATCTTTCTGATCTCACTCAGATAATCGGCTGTGTCCTTAAACATCTTCTGCCCGTGGCCGTATCCGTCAAAGATCCTTTCCTCCCATTCGGAGATGTGCTTCTTGAGGATCTCGTGGGACTTCCGGGCGTACGGCTCCCTGCTTCCGCGCCAGAGATACACCTTAGTATGGTCGATCCGGAGATCGCCCGGGACGCGGTATGTATAGTTCTCGATAAGATTGGCCCGCATGCTCTCTCGGCTTCCGCCCCAGTACATTAGCCTGAACTCTCCCAGATCGCTCTCGTCCAGTCCCATCAATGGCATCGCTTTCATGAATGCCCTGCCAGGCATGCCGCCGTTGGCCTGCATGCGGAGGAATGCCTTAAGGGCAAGCTCAGCGCACAGCTTTCCCTGATGCGCCACATATACACCGTCCAGAACTGCTTTGCCGACAGAGACGGCACCGCGCGAGGCGAGGATCGCCGTAAGCGTCGCGCCCTGCGAAACGCCGACCGCGCCGTCCAGCCTGCCGCCATGCTCTTCTGTCAGGTACTGCTCCAGTTCCGAACACTCGTCTGCAAAGCTCCTAAAGTCCGGCGCTCCGTCATAGCACCCGTTCATGGCAGGATAGATGACCCGGAATTCCTGCTCCAGCGGCATGAAGAGCTCACGGAACTTCCGCCAGTCGCATATCATGCCGTGCATGACCATCAGCGTTCTTCCGTCATTTCTTCCAAACTCGTGAAACTGCATCGGAACCTCCGGATTCTTCAGTTTTAGAGAATAAACTGGACTACAAGTCCTGCAGCAGCGCAGACGATCAGCGCCAGTCCCTCACCTATGAAGAAACCCTTTATGTGAAACAGGTAATCGTGATAATCGCTGACCATATCCTCCGTTCCCTTAATAACGAAATTAGGGTCATGGCAGAACCAGATGATATCCAGCACTATCGCGTCCCACAGGTTCACGACCGTCCACAGCAGGAAGCCGCAGCCGAATGCCTGCAGGAACGTCGTATAGCCATTGATGTAACGCAGGATCAGACTTAGAACGATGACAAACAGGACGCACGCGCAAAGCTTTGCCGTCAGCTTGTTCTTCTGCGTTGGGATCTGATCCTTGTATTCCTCCAGCGACTTGACCCGCTCCTGGATATTCGGAGGATAATTGTACAGGCTCTTGATCGGGTCCCGGGACATGAGATAGACCATCAGGGTGAAAACAAGGCACAGTACGATGCTCTCAATTGCTATTATCATTCTCCACTCCTTCTTTCTACTGTTTCTCGGGCACATTTCCCTGATCGGAATAATGTGACCTGATCAGTTCCATGATCTCGTTGAATGCCTTCCTGCACCCGGGAACAGAGTCCTGCAGTGCGTAGCAGTGATACATTCCTGCCCCGACATGTATCCGGCATTCCGCTCCTGCTTTTCTGAAGCTTTCCGCATATGACGGCGCGAATGCGTACACTGTTTCCGCGCTTCCATAGTAAAGATGCGTTTCCGGAGCATTGCGGAAATCCCCGTGTGCCGTAGCCAGGTATTTCTCATCCACATCATGCCCGCACAGCATGATCTCTTTTGCAAGGTACATGTACGATTCCGGGATCATGACATCCTCTCTGTCAAGCTCGTGCAGCCGGTCCTTTTCGTCCTGCGTCACAGGAATACTGGCCGGCGAAACTGCGACCAGAAGACCCGGCATCTGTATCTCTTCTCCCGAATCATTCCGCTCATTTATATAGGTGATAAGGTCGAGGATCAGCGCACCGCCGGATGAGAAACCCAGAAACACGATGTTCTCCGGGCTGTAGTGTTCCAGCATCTCCCTGTAGCATTCAAAGACCATCCTGACATTCTCAAGCATGTCATGCTCATGGCACATAGGATAATACGGGAACCAGACATCCGATTCCGTCTTCCCTGCTATCTTTCTGGAAAGACCGATATCGCCCTTGTCCGACCCCAGGATCATGCCTCCGCCGAAGACAAACAGAATAGCTTTCTCCCTGCGGTGATCCTCCGTGCTGATCTCCAAACAATGGTACTTATCCAGGATCAGATGATCGGAATAGTGCGCTTTCCTGTCGGCGGGGAGGACAAACGGATTCCGCGCATTCATTCTGGCTGCGCGTGCAAGGACCTCCTCTTTGGTCCCGGTCAGCAGCTTTTTGAGATCCAGCGCCTTAAAGCACATTCTCAGTGCTTTATACAGTATGTTCTTTTGCCCGTCAGGAGCAGGTATAACCTCGTGATCCATTTATTCTCACCTTCTTTTAAGTCCTGGCTTGCAACAGCCGGATCCATTTCCTCTGCCGATGCGCATAGAAAGCCTTTGCCCAGAGCCAGATGAAAACGGTCTTCCAGCCTGCATGGATCTCCACTTCGTCTGTATACTTCGTCTTATCGCCCAGGTCTTCCAGCACGATCAGGTGATCCCAGACGGGAACATGCCTGTTGTGTTCGCGGCTCTGTATCCCGTTCTTATCGAACCGCTCGATCCGGATGGTATGTAAGCCAAAGGGAATTAAGCCGAACAGCCTGAAACGATAGGAGGAGACCGCTCCCTCCTTCCAGGACAGACCGGTGTTCTTCTCTACGGGAGTAAAGGTCGCGTACGGCGCAGCGATATACTGCAGTGTCTCCAGCCGCTGAAGGCGTGTAAAGACTTCTTCCCGGGGAGCGGGAAATACAGATGATCTTCTGACGATCATGTCACTTCGTTACCGTCTGAGTCAGTCTGTTCCGGCAGATCCGGGACCTCTTCTGATACGGGATCTCCTTCTATATGCGGCCGCAGCGACACATTGTATTTCTCCGTTTCTCTGTTCTTGCGGAAGAATACGATCATGACGATGATCAGCACCACCGAGAAGAATGCCAGCAGCACCGGGGTGAACAGGAAGAAATCCCCGTATTCACTGAGTTCCTTCGACAGCGTGAAGTCGTACAGCCCGTGATAGATGTACGGGATCAGGAATGCCAGCACTTTATACTTTTTCTCTCCGGTGTATAGCGCCTTGCCCCAGAAGTATCCAGTGATCAGCCCGAACATTCCGTGCATCATGGTCAGGCCCCTGACGATCACCTGGCCCGCTCCCGAGGTGAATGCGTATACGATGGATTCCAGCGTCTCGAAGCCGAGGCCGGAAAGGATCATGTATGCCGTGACGTCCAGCCAGGAGTACTCGCACTCGCTCTCCTCCAGGACCTTGAGGAACGCCCTTATCTTGAAGACCTCTTCCAGCAGCGCAGCGAAGATGAAATCCTTTATGAATTGCTCGACGAACACGTTGATATCCATGAGCCCCGTGAGGCTGCACAGAATGTTCAGGATCAACGCGCTTGGCACCACAAACAGTGTTGATTTTATCCCGTTCAGGAACGCCTTCTTGCAGTCATCGGCGTATCCCGGTTTACCGGGGTTCCTCTTCTTCAGTATCAGGTATACGATCAGTGCGGGCACCGAGCTCGCAAGAAACGCCAGCAGAATATCCATGTTATCTCCTCTTATAGAATTGTAAGTGTAACGGTCTCCCCGGGCCGCTTCTCAGATGTATCTGATAAACAGCTGTTCGCGGGTGTCGAATACGGTATCCTCCTCGCACACTTTCTCGAACCCGTATCTCTCATACAGTCCCTTCTCGGTACTGGTGAGGTATACGGAACTGTATCCCAGACTCTTTGCGTACCGGCACGCCGCCTCTATCATCCGCTGGGATATGCGGCGTCCTCTGTGCTCCTCCCCTACGAACACGAACCCGATGAAGGGACTGTATCCCTTTTCCTGCGGCATGTCGTCGAACTCGGTGAAGTCACAGAAGCCGAGGATCTCATCGCCTTCCCGGGCGATTATCACCCTTTCCCAGTCCCTGAACTGACCGGTCCTCATCATGTTTGCAAGATAAGGGCCTGCCCTCCAGGACACGCCGGAGGCGTATTCCGCCGCAGCCTTCCAAAGCCTGTCACCCTCCTTTATCACGTCTGTGCGGATGCCGTCCTCTTTCTTAAGGGTGAGGACTCCGGCGCAGAAGGATCTCGCCTCGAACGTCAGTTCCGGTAACTCCTTTCTGAGTTCGGATGCGACGATGTATATCTCTTCTTCATCCCACTCTTCTCCCGCGCGGATCCGGCAGGCGTCCATCTCATCTCTCGTACCGAAAGCAACGTCACCGATGAGGATCATGCCGCCTTCGTTGAGGAGGTCCATAAGCTGCC
>JAFZZV010000016.1 GCA_017828855.1 Oscillospiraceae bacterium
ATGATGTTCGGGCACACCTCAGACGAGTTCCCTGCTGCCCCCAGAGTGAATTCCATCGATGAGCTCAGAGAGTATGCAGTCAAGACGTTTGGAGAAGAGGACGCTGAGGAGTACATGTCTATCGTCACATCCAAGACCGGATCTCTTAGAGAGACACTGCACAACGCTGCAGTCCAGCACCTGGAGTTCTCCTGCAGGCTCATCAGCAAGATGAAGGCTGCAAAGGGCAATAAGGTACCGTACTGGTACTGGGTATTCGATCCCGAGATCCCCGGCTGGGACGATCCCGGAACCTTCCATTCCAGCGACCTGTGGTTCTTCTTTGAGAGCCTGGCGAACTGCTGGAGGCCTTTCGAGGGCAAGCACTATGACCTCGCGAGGATCATGTGCAGCTGCTGGGCAAACTTCGTCAAGAACGGCGACCCGAACGGACTGGATGCCAACGGCAAGCCGATCCCGAAGTGGGATCCATACACCGAGGAGAATCCTGTCAGGATGATCTTCGGAGACACGGCATATACCGAGAACGCTGGTCCGAGACCTGTCGTCGATTTCCTGCTCCGCAACAAGATGAAGAACTACAAGTTCTAACAGATCCTTTTATAAAAACAGAGGAAGCCGCGGCTTCCTCTGTTTTTTGTTCAATCGTATTCACTCCTGTTCCTGGTCCGGAATATCGTGGTCGAACTCGCCTCCGGATTCTTCCTCGTCTTCACGGTAGAAATAGATAATCTCTGCCTTCTGAAGCTGTACCAGGACGACCGCTATGACCGGAAGGCCGAGCATTCCTATAAGCCCGTCAAGCTTGATTCCTACGAACATCAGGATCAGCGTAAGCAGCGGATGGATACCGACCTGTTCGCCTACTATCTTCGGCTCGATTATGTTCCTGACTACCGTCATGATGATGTATCCGACCAGCAGTATCACAGCCTGGGTGTAGTTCCCGGAAAACAGGTCTATCACGATCCACGGGATCAGTATGGTAGAGATGCCTACTATGGGCATGAAATCAAACAGCGCTATGAGGAAAGCCACCGTGACTGCCCTTGGCACCCTGGCCGCAAGCATCAGCACGGTCATCTCGGCCATGGTTATCAGCATGATCAGCGAATAGGATGCGAGGTATTTCACGATGGTGTTGAAGAAGTTATTCTTCACGTGCCCGATGAAGAAGAGCTGTCTCTTGCTCAGCTGAAGCCTGATGAAGTGTATCAGTCTGTCATAGTCGAACGCGATGAAATATACCGAGATTACGGTCATCAGAAGCGTCATCAGAAACGACGGGAACGACGATATCACGTTCGTAAGCCACTGGACGATCCTGACGGATGAGTTCGTGACCAGGGATCCGAGCGATGTCAGTATCGACTCGGCAGTGCTCTCAAGGATCGTACCGGCTGTCGGGCCGAGGATGTCTATGAAATCCGTCCTTTCATACCACTGCAGCGCTTTCTGAATGTACGGTTCCACCGATCCGGTGTAGATCCCCGGTATGGCGGTAATGACGTCCTTGAGGCTCGTCACGACCTTCACGCCGCAAAGAACGACCAGAAGGAGCAGCAGTATGACTGCAAGGGTCAGCACTATCAGCGCGCTATTTTTTCTGCTGAGCCCCGTCTTCTTCTCGAACAGGACGATTGGCTTCTTGAACAGGTAGTTTATCAGGAAAGCCAGCACGAACGGAAGGATATACTTAAGACCGTATTTCAGGAACAGGACTATGATCGCGCATATTATCCCGTAATATGCCACGTTCACCAGGAAGCCGACTTTTTTATCCACTGCAGTATTCTCCTCAGGTGTTCTGCGCTATCTCCAGCATCTCGGATGCATTGCGCAGGGCTGTTTCCGTTATGTTCTCTCCGGATATGATCCGTGCTATCTCGTGTATCCTTTCATCCGTGTCCAGCGTGCGCACAGAAGTGTATGTCCTGCCGCCGGATACGTTCTTCTCGATCTTCAGCTGTGAGTGTGCATATGCCGCAACCTGTGCCGAATGAGTGACGCAGATGATCTGGTGATCTCTTGCAGTCTGGCGGAGCTTCGATCCTATCCTCTGAGCCCCGGTCCCGCTGACTCCGGTATCGATCTCATCAAAGATGAGCGTAGGTATCGCGTCTTTGTCCGCCATGACGCTCTTGATCGCGAGCATGATCCTGGCGAGTTCTCCACCGGATGCTATCTTCGCGAGAGGTCTGGGCTCCTCACCCGCGTTCGCTGAGATGTAGAATTCCACGATGTCCAGCCCGGTGACTGACAGTTCCCTGGCCTGCTGCCAGTTGACTACGAATTCCACGTTGGGCATATTCAGGAACTCAAGTTCGCTCTTTATCTGAGCCTCAAAGCGCAGGAACGCCGCTTTTCTCTCCGCGGAAAGCTCCCTGGCAGCCTTTACGGTCTCTGCCTTGAGCTCATCGAACCTCACATGCAGCTTTTCCAGTCTCTCATCCGAAGTCTCGATGCTCTCCAGTTCATCCTGGGCTTTCACCAGATAATCAAGGATCTCCGGAATGGAGTTTCCGTATTTCCTCTTGAGGCGGAAGATCAGATCCAGCCTCTCCTCTATGCTGTTCAGTTCGTTCACATCAAAGTCGAACCGGCTGAGCTGGTCACCGATCTCAGAAGAGATCTCGGTGAGCTCGTAGTACACGTTGGACAGTTTCGTACTGCAGCTGTCCATGTCTTCCGACAGTCCCTGGATATGCTCCAGAGTGGACACAGCGGAATAGAGGCGTGCGATAGCTCCTTCCGAATTGTCCGAATCCGACCCGTTGAGCACAGAATATGCCTCATTGAGGGCGTCGAGATACTTCTCCGAATTCTTGATGAGGTTCCTGCGTTTCTGGAGCTCGTCTTCTTCGAATTCCTCCAGATCCGCCCTGTTTATCTCGTCTATCTGGTATCTGAGCAGGTCCATCCTGGACTCTTTGTCCGAATCATCCGCTGAGAGCCTGTCTATCTCTCTTTTGACTTCCATAAGTTCCCGGAAAAGATCCGTATATCTGTCCAGGAGATCCCCGTCCTCGGCATACCTGTCCAGGACATGAATGTGCATCTCAGGCCTCAGGAGCTCCTGATTGTCCATCTGGCCGTGGATATTCACAAGATCCTGACACATATCCCTCACCGAAGATGCGGTGGCAGGCTTCCCGTTTATCCTGCAGCTGCTCTTCCCGTCAGCGGTTATCTCTCTCTGCAGGATCAGCTCACCGTCGCAGTCATAACCGTTCTCCCTCATCCTGGACGCGACTTCTTCCGGCACGTCGTCAAATGATGCGAAGATCACAGACTTCTGTGTCCCGGAACGGACGATATCCTTGGTCGTCCTGTTGCCGAGGATGGCATTTATGGAATCTATCAGAATGGATTTGCCGGCTCCGGTCTCTCCGGTGAGCACATTGAGCCCATCAAAGAACCTTACGTCAGCCTTCTCAATGACCGCTACGTTTTCAATGTTTAACTCACGCAACATCTGTGATTTCAGCCCTCTATGATCCTGATGATCATGTCATGTGTCTTCACCGCCGTCTCGGCATCGCGGCATGCAACGAAAATGGTGTTGTCACCGGCGATGGTCCCGACGACGTCGTCATCGACTATATTGTCCAGAGATTCGCATGCTGCATTTCCCATGCCAGTATGGCATTTGATCACGACCAGGTTCTGCGCCGTGTCGCAGGACACGATCGACTCCCTGAGGATCGTCTTGTATCTTCTTATGGTGACCAGCGCCGGTCCGCTTTCCGGGAATGCGTAATGGGACCTTCCGGAAGAATCCATTGTCTTGATCAGTCCCAGTTCGTTTATGTCTCTGGATGCCGTCGCCTGCGTAACCGTGAATCCGGCATTTCCGAGCAGCGCGATCAGCTCTTCCTGTGTGGAGACGGAATTCTCCGCCACGATCTTCCTAATGGCCGACAGCCTCTCCTTCTTCCCCATTTTCAACCTCCTGTCGTTCCGGAAAGCAGTTCATATACATCTCGTTTTTCAGACAGCATAAGCTTAAGTCTTCTGTGATATCTGGTCACCGTCGCCGACTCAAGTCTACCGAGTTCTCCGACTCCCTGACCGTCCGCTATCACCGCCACTTCCTCGTCCCTGTCCGAAAGCGTCACTCTGATGCTTGTATCAAGAGGGACTACTAGGCTGTGCTGCGCTGCCGTGTGTGCACAGATGGGCGTGATGACAGAGGCTGCGACATCCGGCAGGATGACCGGACCTCCAGCAGAAAACGTATAGGCTGTGGATCCCGTTGCGGTAGATACTATGATACCGTCGCATCTGTATGTCGCAAGCTTCTTGTCGTCAGCAAAGAGGTTTATCTCCACTGTCTTCCAGATATCCTTCTTGAAGAACACGAAGTCATTGAGTGCGATATGCTCAAAAGGTCCTCCGTTCAGCGACACGCAGAGAAGATCTCTCTCCGAAAGGTACAGTTTACGGAAGAAGTCCTCCTCCATGGTGTCTATGTCCGTCTCATCGAAAGCGGCCAGAAACCCTATCCTTCCGGCATTGATCCCGCATATGGGGATGTCCAGTTCAACGGCATCGGTGGACGCGTCCAGGATCGTACCGTCTCCTCCTACCGCAAAGAGCGCATCGTACTGCCCTTCATAGGGATCCCTTCCGGTCTCTGTTCCGAAACTCTTCAGCTTTCGCTCCAGCTTGTCCGCAGCCTCCGAGAATCTCTTTCCGGGGCCGCTAACGATGCAGTATCTCATTTCTTCAGACCTCCGACAGGCTTATGTGCGCCTGCTCCACGATCGTTCCCAGGTCATGCTCCGCCGATACGTCTCCAAGGCGTACGTAAGCGAGGAATTCTATGTTTCCCTTAGGTCCCTTGATCGGTGAGTAAGTCAGTCCGGCTATACCGAGGCCGGAATCCTCAAGGAACGAAACCACGTCCTGAAGGACTTCAAGGTGGACAGATCTGTCCCTGACGACTCCGTTCTTTCCCACCTTCCCGCGTCCGGCTTCGAACTGAGGTTTTATGAGGATGACGGCTTCCGCACCGCTGTTGAGCAGCGGTATCAGTGCGGGGATTATCAGTTTCACTGAAATGAACGAGACGTCCATGGAGAAGAAATCCAGTTTATCCGGTATCTGCTCCCGGGAAAGATATCTTGCGTTCGTCCTCTCAAGCACGACCACTCTCGGATCCTGCCTGAGTTTCCATGCAAGCTGCCCGTATCCCACATCGACGGCATACACTCTGGAAGCTCCGCACTGGAGCATGCAGTCAGTGAACCCTCCGGTCGAAGCCCCGATGTCAGCGCATATCTTTCCCTCAAGGCTGAGCCCGTACTCCTCCATCGCCTTCTCGAGCTTCAGGCCGCCTCTGCTGACATATCTCATCTCTCCGGTGACTCTTATCTCGACAGATTCGTCGTACTCCTCACCGGCTTTGAGCACCTTCTGCTCCCCAACGTATACGTTTCCGCTCATTATGAGCGCTTTCGCCTTCTCCCTGCTCGGAGCAAGCTGCCTCTCAGCGAGGAGCTGATCAATCCGTTTCTTCAAGCATGATCTCCTTCGCTGAGATTTGGAGCGAGCACCCGTCAAGCCCGAATAGGGATATCTGGTCCTCAACTGAACTCTGCCTGACGATATTGGTATCCACAGCCTTAAGGACTGCTCTTCCTCTGAAGCCCTTTTCGGCCATCCTTGCTATCATCTGCTCACCTATGCCGCCGGTCTTTATGCCTTCCTCTGCAAACAGCACGTTCCTGAATTTCAGTGCTTCCTCCACTGCGCCTTCCGGCAGCGGCGAGATCACGTTGAGCTTAAGGATGGAGGAAGAGATCCCCTGCGCCTTGAGCAGAGTCTGTGCTTTTAAAGTCTCGGCAAATTCCCGCCCGTACGTGACGAACAGGATTCTGTCATCATCGCCGGCAAGCAGATCATATTCGTTTCCTGTGCAGCTGTATGAGGAAAGTTCGCTGTTCTCCTTGCCTCTCGGATATCTGATAGCTCTGGCGCCTTTCTCGCCTATAAGTCTGGTGAGCCACCAGATAAGTTCCCTGTAGTTGCAGGGAGATACGACTTTGAACACTCCTATGGATGAGAGGAGTGCTGCATCATACAGTCCCTGGTGCGTCTCACCGTCATCCCCGACCAGCCCCGCTCTGTCTATGGCGAGCAGGAGATCAATATCATCCAGCGAGATGTCGTGAATGAGCTGATCCACCGATCTCTGCAGGAAAGTCGAATACACTGCGAACACCGGGTTCTTCCCGCCCTTTGACAGTCCCGCGGACATCGTGACGGCATGCTGTTCCGCGATGCCAACATCAAAGAACCTGTCCGGGTGCAGATGCGCGAAATACTGAAGTCCGGTGGCATATTTCATTGCCGCGGTGACGGCGCAGATGCTGTCATCCATGCCGGACAGTTCTGCCAGAGTCCTCCCGAAGGTATTTGAAAAGCTGTCTGCCAGAGAAATGTCCGGGTTGCCCCTGTCCACATCGAACTTGCCCACGCCATGGTATGCTCCGGGGTTCTCCTCTGCCGGAGTGTACCCCTTGCCCTTCTTTGTGATCACGTGAACGAACGTGGGACCATTGCCGGCAGAATCCCTGAGGTTCCGGAAGAACAGTTCCAGTTCGCCGAGATTGTGGCCGTCCAGAGGTCCTACATAGTTGAAGCCAAGCTCTTCGAAAAGCGTGCCCCCGAACAGCGACCTCCTGAACGCAGTTTTTGAGTTGGTTATGAAATCCGATACAGGCTGTCCGATGACCGGGACGCTCTCCAGCCTGTCCTTGACGCTCTTCTTTACCTTGAGATAACCGCTGCTGGTCCTCAGCCTCATGAGATAGTTGGACAGAGCCCCGACGCTCTTGGATATGGACATGGAGTTGTCATTGAGGATTATGATGAGATCATCCAGATCCTGGTCCAGGTTGTTCATAGCCTCAAATGTAAGGCCGCCTGTGAATGAGCCGTCTCCGATGACCGCTATCGTCTTGCTCCTGTCGCCTGAAAGGACCTTAGCGTGCGCGAGCCCGATCGCCTGTGAGATGGAAGTGCTCGCATGTCCTTCCACGAAGCTGTCGTATTCGCTCTCGGAAGGTTTCGGGAACCCCGATATACCGTCCTTCTGGCGGAGAGTTCCGAACCTGTCCTTCCTTCCGGTGAGCAGTTTGTGCACATAACACTGGTGCCCGACATCAAATATGAATGTGTCGCTGGGACAGTCAAATACCTCATGCAGCGCGACAGTCAGTTCGACTATGCCAAGATTCGAGGCGAGGTGTCCCCCTGTCCTTGATACAGTCGCTATCATGAGATCCCTAAGCTCGGAACACAGCTCCGTCCTCTGGGACAGAGTCAGTTTCTTGAGGTCTTCCGGACCGTTAATGCTTTTCAGGTAATCGCTCATGCCTTCTCTATTTTTTCCTGTTCAGTAATTCTTCCGCATACCATTCGAGGAATCCGCTGTTTTCCACATCCTCAAGCGCGCGTATACACTCATTCGTTACCTCGGCAGCCCTTTTCATGGCTCCTTCAGCGCCGTATACGGAGCAGTATGTGACTTTGTTGTTGTCTGCGTCGCTCCCGGTGTTCTTCCCGAGTTCCTCCAGGCTGGACGTCACGTCCAGCACGTCGTCGACGATCTGGAACACGAGCCCTATACCGTCGCCGTACCTTTCAAGAGCCTCATACGTCCTCCCGCTTCCGGCTCCGGAACACACAGCCCCCATGAGAATGGATGCCGTTATGAGCCTTCCTGTCTTGTTGCGGTTTATCCTGTCAAGCTGACCTGTGATGTCGTTCTCTGTGTCGACTCCTCTCAGGTCAAGCTCCTGACCCAGGATCATTCCTTTGAAGCCCGCAGCCTCTGACAGAAGCCTCGCGCAGCTTCTGGACATCTCAGCATCATCTATCTTTGACAGCGTGAAGAACGCGTTCGTCAGCAGAGCGTCTCCCGCCAGCATCGCGGTCGCCTCTCCGAACTGCCTGTGGCAGGACGGCTGCCCTCTGCGGTAATCGTCGTCATCCATGCAGGGCAGATCATCATGTATCAGAGAATAGCAGTGGAGCATCTCGACGGCATCGGCAGCCAGCAGAGCCGCATCCATGTCTCCTCCCAGCATCTCGCAGACAGCAAGCACGAGGGAAGCCCTTGTCCTCTTTCCTCCGGACAGAAGGCTGTACCGCATCGCCCTGCTGACTTCCCCGTTGTCTGCGGAGACCTCGTCCGCAAGAGAGCGGTTCACCGCTTCAGCGTATCCTTTAAGCTTATCTCTGTAGTCCAATCAGCCTTCCCCGCCTTCCGCCTGTGTGATATCCCTGGATATCTTCGCGATCCTGAGTTCAGCCTCGTCCAGCATCTTCCTGCACTTTACGGCAAGCTCGGAAGCCTCCTGATACAGCTCTATCGATTCATCCAGGGACACCTCCCCGGACGAGAGGATCCTGGATATCTCATTTATCCTTTCCAGGCTGTCTTCAAACGTGCGCTTCGTACTCATATTGTTTTTACCTCGTCGACCGTGCAGACTGCGTCACCGTCCGCAAATGTCAGAGTG
>JAFZZV010000203.1 GCA_017828855.1 Oscillospiraceae bacterium
AAAGGATGAAAAGCACATGCATTTCATGGGGCGGATCCCGGCAGATGAGATCGTTTAGAAAATGCAAGATGCAAAGATCGTCCTGAACACCATGACCTGGTTCAAGGACGGAACCCACGACAGGGTCTTCAACGGCATGCTCTCGGGAGCGGCCGTCTTCACTGACAGCTCAATATACATGAAGGAGAGCTTCAGTGATGAGATTGAACAGTTTGAACTTACGGAAATAGACGCTCTTCCTGACAGGATAAGCGGGCTCCTTTCGGACAAAAGTGCCGTTCAGGCTCTTGCCGACCGTGGCAGGGCGCGGGCAAAAAAGGATTGCACGCTCTATGCAAGAGCGGACGAGCTTGCTGATGATCTTCTGAACGCATTATAAGGATTCTTTTATGGAAAAGATGGAAAGACGATATGGACTTCCGACTGCCATCGCAGCATGCGTCGGCGTCGTGATAGGATCCGGCATCTTCTTCAAGACTGAGGCTGTTCTCAAGGTCACTCAGGGAAACGTGGTCATGGGGATCACTTCCCTCGCGATAATGGGCGTGATGCTCTTTTTCTGTTCCTATGCGTTCAGCCTTCTTGCTCAGAAATATGAGAAAGTCAACGGACTGGTCGACTATGCGGAGATGACCGTAGGTCCCAGATACGCATACTATGTCGGCTGCTTCCTGACATTTATCTATACCCCCGCCATCACCGGCTGCCTCGCCTGGGTCACATCTATGTATCTCTGCGAGCTTCTCGGCTTCGAGAACCCGGCAGCCGGCCCCGAATGCCTCGCGATCGCAGGCCTCATCATCGCCGTTGAGGCGTATGTGAACGCCATTGCCCCCAAGCTCTCCGGCAAACTGCAGGTCAGCGGAACAGTCATCAAGCTGATCCCCATCTCGCTTATGGCTGTGGTAGGCATCATCGCAGGGCTCGGCAACGGACAGCTTGCGGCCAACCTGTCAAGGCCGGCAGCTACGGGCGCCTCCGCCATGGGAGATCTGATGGCGGCGACGGTATCCATCGCGTTCGTGTACGAGGGCTGGATCCTCTCCACCTCCATCAACTCGGAGCTCAGGGACGCAAAGAAGAACATGCCCAAGGCTCTTATCGTAAGCGCTGTCTTCATCGTCGCGATCTACATCGCATATTTCCTGGGGATCTGCGGATCCATCTCGGTCGATGACCTGATGGCATCCTCTTCCACCGCCGCCTTCATACGCACGTTCGGCAGTTTCTTCGGAAGGATACTCAACGTATTCATCTTCATATCCTGCCTGTGCACTACACACGGTCTTATGATCGCCAATGCGAGGAACATCTATTCCATCGCAGTCAGAGGTCAGGGCCCTCATCAGAAGGTGTTCGCACATGTCGACCCCGCCACCAAGATGCCCATCAACTCAACGCTCTTCGCCACCATGATCAGCATGGTCTGGCTGGTCTACTTCTTCGGGGCGAATATCCTCGGGAACTGGTTCGGCGTATTCGCTTTCGACTCTTCTGAGCTCCCGATAGTCAACCTCTATGCGTTCTACATACCGATCTTCATCAAGATGTACAAGGACAAGTCCCTGTCCACCTTCAACCGGGTCATCGCGCCGACGATGTCGCTGCTGAGCTGCGTGTTCCTCATCGCATGCGCGATATACACCCACGGCATCGTCAAATACCGCCAGGCGGCCGCTTCCGGCAGTTTCTCCTGCCCGGTGCTCTTCTACCTGATAGTATTTGCCGCTGTCATGATCTACTGCTCCTTCTTCTACAGGAAAGAGAAATGATCCGATAATCTGATCTGCGCAGGGCGCCTTCCGAAGACGCCCTGTCTTTTTTTCTGTCACTGCGGCATGCTATGATTAATACACACAGCACTGTTATAGAACTATTAATGTATAAGGAGAAAAAGACATGAAGACCATTAAGGACAAGTACATCGTAGTAGGTTCCGACGCTGCCGGATATCCCCTCAAGGAGGCCGTCAAGATGCATCTGGAGGATCTCGGCTGGCACGTGGAGGACGTCGGATGCAGCGAGGAGAACGGAATGAACCAGATGTTCCAGCGCGTAGGATTCAAGGTCGGTGCAAAGATCTCGGAAGGCGAATATGAGAAAGGCCTCGTATTCTGCGGCACCGGCATGGGCATCCATGTCGCAGCCGGCAAGTGCCCCCATGTCCAGGCAGGCGTCGTGGAGAGCGTCCCGGCCGGAAAGCGCGCCGCGGCAGCCAACAACCTCAACGTCCTCTCCATGGGTGCTTCCTATGTATCCCCCGCGATGGGCATCGAGATAGTTGATGAGTTCCTCAACACCCCGTTCGGCGGTGACTACGGCGAGGGATTCCTTGCGATGCACAGGCTCGCCTGGGAAGAGATAGACGAGTTCGACTATGAGGCGTTCAAAGCCAACGGCTTCGAGCCGATCCACAAGTATGACGTGGAGTTCAAGCCGGGCGGAGCCCTCCCAAAGGGAATGGTCACCTACAAGCCCGTCCTGTTCGGTGCTCCGTGATCTTCTCCCGGAATAATGATCACCGCAGATGTGTCTTGATTGCATCTGCGGTTTCTCTTTATTATTCAGTTGTCCTGCGTTTCCGGCAGCGCAGGCTGCATCGTATCGGGATCGATCCCGCACTCGATCAGGACGAGGCGGTAGTAATCTACAGCTCCCCTGATCTCACTGTCGGTCGGGCAGCCCTTATTTATCCCCCCGATCAGTTTCAGTGGTCCGAATGTGTCGAATCCCCTGCAGCAGTATGCCCCATGGACCCGGTTGCCCCGCTGCTGCGCAAGCGTGCGGATCTCTGCGGCATAATCCCTGTTGGGGATCCCCGCCGTGCAGATAAAGAATATGTCCTTTTCGAATGGCATCTTATCCATCGCGATGTCGAATATCTCATTGTAGATCTTCCAGAACGCGATGCCCGACGCAAATCCGATGGCGTCATAGTCGGAAAGATCCCCGGTGAAGGTCCTTGCATCCTGTATCTCCACCGGATATTCCTCAGCTATCGCGTCCACCAGTTTTTTCGTGTTCCCGTGGTGGAGCGA
>JAFZZV010000204.1 GCA_017828855.1 Oscillospiraceae bacterium
GGTTTCCCGTGGATGCCTTGGATGCCTCCACCAGATCCTCCAGCAGTCTCTTGAGCCTCTCGGACTGCCTGACGAGGACCTCGGTGTATTCCTTTGTCTTCTCGCTTGTGCCCTCTTCTTCTCCGATGAGAGACGCATAATTGATGATCGAGGTAAGCGGAGTCTTTATGTCGTGAGACACATTGGTGATGAGCTCGGCCTTCATGCGCTCGCTCTTGAGCCTGTCCTCGACTGCTATCGCCATTCCGGACGAGATACTGTTGAGATCCTCACCATGTCTTTTGAGATCCCAGAACATCCCTTTCGTGTCGATATAGTGAGCCAGATCTCCCCGAGCAAGCGCCTGTCCTCCGGCATAGAGTTTCTTAAAGATGACGGCGATGATCACAACTGCAGGCAGGATCAGAGCTCTCTCAAGAATGAACATGACGACTCTTGCATCCGTTTCATCGGCAGCTCCGACCGCGATAAGCTCGGCAAAACTGAATCCGAGATAGACCAGAACGGTCTTCCACGTCACGGACATGTTCCGAAGTCCCTGCCTGAAATAGTCGAACACCTTTTTAGTCAGGCCCCAGGCAGCGCCGAGGCAGCCGCTGATCAGCATGAGCGCTTTTGCAGTCAGGGTGTTCTGGAAGAACGTCTTCTGTTTAATCCTCGAGGCCGCGCACATGCTGAGCCCTATGAACAGGCACAGTGCGATGACTGCAGATGCACAGCCAATAACACCTTCCAGAACGCCGTTGGAGCCTTCCACGGCAAGGATCATGACTATCACTATCCCGACCGCCGCTGCGACGAAGATCTCATAAGGGATGAAGCTGAACGGTCCGGTTACGATCTCCTCGGTGTCAGGTCTCCTGCCCGCCACGGACATCAGTGCGACGAAAGACAGGATCGCAGTCAGCAGAGACAGAAACGCGATGGCAAATACCGCATATCTCATTCTGTATGCAAGGGGAGCATATCTCGCGATGAGCGCGTACCGGTCTGCCTCCGGGAATCCATCCTTGAACGAATACCATACCGTGTACTTCGCATAGGGCTCATCCGGGCCATATCCTTCTGCATAGCCGTTGTCTCCAAGATAGACCACCTCAAAAGGCAGATCATCCCGATCATGCTCCTTATCATCTGCCGCATATACCGCATAGACCAGGGGATACTTCCACTCTCTTGCAAAAAAGAAGCCTTCTGATACGATGACCTTGTTTCCCTGCTCGTCCCGGACGGCGAATAGCGCGTTCCCGCTGTCGGGAAGGATCTCCATATCGCCGGAACCTTCCGACACCATTTTCACTGCCTGAGACACCTGCCGGTATCCGTCATACTTCAGTTCCCTGATGAACAGTTCGTCACAGAACGTCTCTTCAGTGCCGAGATACATGATGTCCGCATTATCGAGCGATAATGCTATCCCTACGACACTGAGTCCCAGTATGATCACTGAAAGCACGCATATAATGAACAGCACGGCTTTGCCGACCGCAGTCCTGAAAAACCTTTTCATTGATTTCTTCCCTTCTCAATCTTATAACCCTGACCGAAGATTACTTTTATATATCTCGGCTCGGAGGGATCTATCTCAAGCTTCTCCCTGAGGTGCCGGATGTGCACGGCGACGGTGTTGTCCGTCCCGAAAGGTTTCTCCTTCCAGACGATGCTGTAGATCTCCTTGGGAGAGAACACCTTTCCCGGATTCGACATCAGGAGCTTAAGAATCTCGTACTCCTTTGGCGTAACCTGCACCGGATCGCCGTCCAGGAAGACCTCCTTGGTCCTGTCGTCAAGGTCGATGCCGCCTATGGTGTATGTCTCCTGCGTCTCCTTCCCGCCTCCGAGCTTCAGATAGCGCCTGAGCTGCGATCTCACCCTCGCCGTGACCTCCAGCGGGCTGAACGGTTTGGTTATGTAGTCGTCCGCTCCGACATTTAGCCCGAGGATCTTGTCGCTGTCTTCGCTCTTGGCGGTAAGCATGATGACCGGGGCGTTGCTCACCTCCCTGATCGCCGCCAGTGCGGTGATGCCGTCCATTACCGGCATCATGATGTCCAGCAGAATCAGGTGGATATCTTCCCTCGACACGGTCTCCACCGCTTCTTTTCCGTTATATGCCTCGAAGATGGTGTAGTCGGGATCCGACAGATAGATTCTGAGCGCATTGACGATGTCTTTGTCATCGTCGCAGATCAGTATATTAGGCATGGCCATACCTTCCTTGATCGTTCTGAAGATAATATTAAAGGCTGGATGTTTAAAATGAAACAATGAAGGAGATTAAGAACTGATTAAAACAAATAGGCAGACGATCCGTCACGGGACGATCTGCCGTATCCATGTACTATTTCTCTTCTTTACTCAAGATTTGTATTGCGTCTGCTCATCGCTATTGCCTGCAGTTCCTCTGCTGCCTCTTTGCTCTGGATCCTCATCAGGTTATCCTCCGCATCTTTTTTCCCAGGAAGTCGACACTTCCGTACCAAACTATCTCATTGTCGATTATCGCGAATTTGTCCTGTATGTTTTCCGAAACGACAACTTGAAAACCAAATGACAGCATCTCCTCTATCAGGCTTGCCCGATAATCCGGTTTTCCGTATTTGTGAAGCCTCACATGAAAAAGTCACGTGCTTCCTAATGCCGATTTGATACCGGTTCCTCTTTAGGAGGATCGGACTTCCTTTCCACCATACAGCCTGTACTCAGATACCTGCAGCCTATGCTGCTGCAAGCTCCGCATACAGGTCAATCAGCGTGGATAAGGTGCAGGTGCTTCTCCTGGCCAGCTGAGGATCTTTTGCCTCCGCCGCCAACCTCTCCCTCTCGGGCAAGGATTTCAGTATTTCTCTTATGAAATATCGTGCTCCTATGTTGTAGCTTGCGTTAAGGTCACAGTTATATACCTTTCCTGTCGCAAACTCGCACATGCTGTAACTGCCGCCTGTCTTCTCAGACTCTCTGCCTCTCCTGACTCTTCCGCTTCCGTCGAATGCCAGAC
>JAFZZV010000003.1 GCA_017828855.1 Oscillospiraceae bacterium
TCAGCTCGAGGCTGTCCGGCACCACTCCCCTGATGTAAGCCCGCATCCTATCGATGGCTTTTGGGCTGCCCAGGTATCTCGCTATCTCGTCAGCGAGCTCCTCCGGCCATCCCTGCGACACCAGCTCATCCGCCAGCGCTGCCCTGGCCTGTACCCATATCCTCTGATTCTCTGTCATCGTGCTCTTTCCCCGGGCGGAGAACCCGCCGCACGCTCATGGTGTTCTTTCAGATAATTTATATCACATAAATCTGAATAGTTGATGTACCGGGACGTTCCTCTCCGGGATCCTCCTCCAAAAGATGTTGACCGAAAGCGGAACTCAAGCCATACTTGAGTCAGGCACATAAAAGATAAAGCCCGTGTCGCTTCCCGCCCGTGCTGCACTGCAGCTATAATACAGGTGCGGGAAGGAGGATGGAGAAAATGGAAAAGACTTTGGGGATGAGGATAGCGGAAGCGCGCAGGAATGCGGGTCTCACGCAGGAACAGGTCGCAGAGAAGCTGGGAGTCTCCTTCCAGGCAGTGTCGTCCTGGGAGCGCGATGAGTACAGCCCCGAGACGGAACGGCTCGTGAAACTGTCGCAGGTGCTCGGCATCTCGCTAACGTATCTTGCGGCGGGCGGAGACAGCGGTCTGGATGCCAAAAGGGAGATCTTCGACTGGGAGCACCAGAAGACATTCGTCAAGGTCACCGCAAAGCGGCTGGGCCTCACCGATACCCTCAAAGCACTGGATTTCGCTGAGAATGCCCACAGAGGCCAGAAGCGCAAGAATTCCGATATCCCCTACATCGCCCATCCGCTCACCGTCGCATGCCACTGCCTCGCGATGGGGATCAGTGAGGACACTGTCATAGCTGCCTGCCTGCTCCACGACGTGATCGAGGACTGCGGTGTCACGGAGAACGATCTTCCGGTCGGCGATGACGCGAGGCGCCTGGTGGTCCTGCTCACCAAGGGCGATGAGAACGGAGACAGGGACGCGATGCTCAGAGAGTACTTCAGCGGGATCGCATCCGACCCGAGGGCGGCGCTTATAAAGTGCCTCGACAGGTGCAACAACCTGACCACAATGACCTGGGGACTGACGCGGGAGAGGCAGCTGCGCGCGGTGAGGGAGACCGAGACCTACGTCCTGCCGCTGCTTCAGACGGTTAAGGACGTGCCCGGATACAATGACGCAGCGTGGCTTCTGAGGTACCAGATCGAGAGCATGCTGGACGTTTACAAGAGACTCCTATGATAGCGTGACACGGAAACAATATCATTTATACAGAGGGGCATCCGCCTGGATGCCTTCTCTTTTTGTATGCTGGGATGTTCCTTACAAATAGACACCATCTACTGTCGTTTTGCACAGTTTTATAGCGTCGTCGTGGCGTTCAGTGTATAATTATGTCAGAAAGAAACCGCTTCATGACATCGGAAAGGAGAAAAACATGAGCGATATCAGAAAAATCATCAACAAAGCCGGCGAACTGATCGACTTCGAAACGGTATTCGAGGAGAACACCAGGATCAGGACCGGAGTCCCCGCCCACAAAGGCAGCATAGAGAGAGTTGACTACACTACGTCGGTGTATGAGGACGGAAAGACATATCCGAAATTCTGCTATGTATATCTTCCCTACGGATATGACAAGGATGACAAGAGTAAAAAGTACAACGTGCTCTACTACCAGCACGGCAACACCTGCGCTCCCGACATCTTCTCCATAGGCGGAAACAAGCCCATGCTGGACATGCTGTTCGATTCCGGAGAGCTCGATCCCTGCATCATCGTATCCATCACATATTACTTCGATCCTATGGGCGATGCCGATCAGAGGATACTGACCGGTCAGGTCCCTGCCGGCGACGGCGGCTGGGAAGGCATTCCGGGCTACTATTACAAGGAAGTCGTGCAGGATATCATCCCCGCGGTCGAGATGAAGTACAACACATATCTGGAAGATCCTTCCGATGAAGGCATCAAAGCCAGCCGCGATCACAGGGCATTCTCCGGCTATTCCAGAGGCGGCGTCATGACCTGGAGGATCCTGCATCATGATTTCGAGTACTTCAGGTGGTTCTGCCCGATGAGTTGCGGCACCAGAGGCGACAAGAAGCGCGGAGAGCCCCTGTCCGATCAGGAGGTCATCGACTATGTGACCGAGCCTATCAAGGCTCATCCGGAGCTCCCGTTCTTCATCTACGGGACGAACGGCGGCAAGGAAGACGTCGCCCAGATGACCGAGCAGATGAAGTTTCTCACGAAACAGGACTGCTTCTCCTACGGGAATGATCCCGAGAAGAACAACATCTACTTCTCGGTGTCCGACTTCTACCACACCGACTTCCTGGTCCCCTACTATTACTGGAACTCCCTCAAGACCGTCTTCAAGGGGATCTGAGGAAACCGACATATGCGGAGGCTGTTTCCCATGGGAAAGCGGTTCGACATCATAGGACTTGAGAACGGGATAGTGGACTTCGCGATGCAGATCGACGAGATTCCTGCGAGCGGGACCGCTACCAGGCTTAAGGATTTCCTTTGGCAGCCCGGAGGGAACGTCAACAACGCTCTCGCCGCGGCTGCGCGGCAGGGCTCCTCCTGCAGTTTTTACGGTGCTGTCGGCAGCGACGGTCCCGGGGAATTCTTCCGCAGCGATCTTGCGATGCACGGCATAGACACCTCTCACCTGTACACCAGAGAGGGCAGCACCACCGTTACGGTCTGCCTTGCCGAGGAGAAGACCAGGGAGAGGAGCTTTATTATGTACATGGGCAGCGATCCGGAAAAGACTCCCGATCTCCAGCCCTCCGACCTTGACGAAGACTTTATCTCATCAGCGAGATATCTGCATATCGGTCACAACAGCGGAAAGATCATGCGTGACGCGGTGGCTTCCGCCAGAAGGAACGGAGTGATCGTATCGGTGGACGGCGCATCCCTGACAGACTACCTCGGATGGACGCTGGACAACTGCGACATCATGATCATGTCCAAGGTCTTCTACGAAGGCCTGTTCGGCAGTGACCCGGACTGCGTATCCAATATGAGGAAACTGGTCTCGGAACGCGGCCTGGACACCTGCGTCGTCACGCTGGGCGATGAAGGCTGCGCCGGCGCGGACCGGAACGGATCCTCGTTCCGCATCCCCGCCTTCTCTGGCCATGAGATCGTCGACACCACAGGAGCGGGAGACGTGTTCCACGGAGGATTCCTTTTCGCGCACAGCATGGGCTGGGATCTCGAGCGGTGCGCAGTATACGCAAGCGCGGTGTCCTATATCAAGTGCACCTCTCTCGGAGGGCGGGTCGGCATTCCGGACCGCAGGACCGTGGAGCAGTTCCTAAGAGACGGCACCATCGACAGCTCCGGGGCTGAAAAGAGAATGGAACATTACAGAAACGTGATGCACTTTGAGTGACCTGCATATATCCGGTGCGCCGGGGCCGACGGCTGTCGGTCCCGGCGGACATATCGGTGCAGAAAAGGACAGGATAACTAAGGCATCCGGAGCCTATACTGATGCAGTCCGGGAAAGGAGCGCATGAGATGGAGTGGCTGACGACCGTCAGGGCAGCAATAGGCTATATCGAGGATCATCTGGAAGAGGATATCAGCGCACAGGATGTGGCGGAGCATGTGTATCTCTCCCCTTACTTCCTGCAGCGGGGCTTTTCGCTGATGACCGGCTACGGCATAAGCGAATACATCAGGGACCGCAGACTGTACGAAGCGGCTGTCGATCTCAGGGAGACGGATGACAGGGTCATAGACATAGCGCTCAGATACTGCTACGACACGCCGGAAAGCTTCACCAAGGCATTTTCCCGCTTCCACGGCGCAACACCTTCCCAGGTACGTTCCGGTGCGGGGATCAATACGTTCCTTCCCCTCACCATCAGACTCAATATTCAGGGAGGCGATCAGATGGAGTACACTATAACACCCATGTTTCCGTTCAAGGTCATAGGCTTTCAGAAGATCTTTGACAACGAGACAGCGTACGAGGAGATCCCCAGGTTCTGGGATGAGATCTGTGAGAAATATGCAGCCAATGTCTACGCGGGCAACGATCCCGCCAACGCGTACGAGCAGGCTCTCGTGGACAACTGTATCGGCGAGTACGGAGTATGCATCGACGACATCGGCGGAGGCAGGTTCCGCTACCTCGTGGCGGGAAGGTATACCGGAGGCGATGTGCCGGAAGGCATGGTGGTGTATGAGTTTCCCCGGGGCGAATGGGCGGTATTCAGCTGCACAGGCCCGCTCCCGGAGGCGATGCAGAGCGTGAACACGCGCATCTACAGCGAGTGGCTGCCGGGAAATCCGGACTACGAGCTGAGCGGGAACGCTACTGCCGAATGGTACGACTGCATCAACGGAGAAAAGACCGATCCTGACTACCGCAGCGCGATCTGGATCCCGGTCAGGAAGAAAGAGCACTGAAACAGATGAGCTGAGTCAGCTCCGGCCGCATGGAACGGCCGGAGCTCTTTTTCTGCATGGATCCAGTTGCGCGTCATGAACGTATGGATTATCCTAAAGAAAAAACGAGGTGATAAAAAATGAGAGCACTTGTTGCATTCTTCTCTGCCAGCGGCGTTACCGCTGCGCTTGCAGACCGCCTGGCTAAAGCCATTGAAGCGCCCGTCTACGAGATCAGGCCGGCCGTCGCCTACACGGAAGCCGACCTGAACTGGAGGGACAAACAGTCCCGCTCGACACTGGAGATGCAGGATAAGTCGTCCCGCCCCGCGCTTGCCGATACAGACGCACCGGTATCCGATGCCGATGTTGTCTTCGTGGGTTATCCCGTATGGTGGTACCGCGAGCCGTCGATCGTTGACAGCTTCCTTGAGGCATATGATTTCTCCGGCAGGACCATAGTGCTGTTCGCCACTTCCGGCAGCAGCCAGATCGGAGAGGAAGCTCCTGCGAGAGCCGCGGAGATAACCGGCGCAGAAGTCAGACCCGGTAAGCGCTTTCCTGCTAATGCTTCCGCAGACGAGCTCAGGACCTGGGCGGAACAGTACCTTGGCTGAGCGCCGGGCAGGAGCTGAATACTTTGACACAAGAGCGCCGGGAGATCCTGGCGCTTTTCCTGTTCCCGGCTTCGCCGCCCTCCCCCTGCCCCGGATATGTCCGGAAAGCGATCGGAAGGTTTTCGGTGATTTGTTCCGAAAAATGTGTAGAATATAAGAAATAGGAATTATAAGACGGTACGGAGGAAGAATGGTTATCTACATCGCCTTAGCGCTTGTAATAATCGTCGCTGCGCTGATATATGCGCGCAGTCACAGGAACGATATCAAGGCAATGTCCATCGGGCTGACCGCCGGGGTGTCCCTTGCGGTGTCGGCTCTGACGGTACCCTACTATGCTCTAAGCTATACGGATCCCTTCATGATCGGGATAAAGTGCTTCCGCTACGGCGCAAGCGCAGTCAGCCTCAATGTGGATCCGGCTATAGTAGGCGCGCTGGAACTGCAGGAGCCCACGCAGACCATCTACAAGGCACTGCTGTACACTCTGTACTTTGCGGGTCCGATTTGCGCATCCATGTTCGTAGTCAGCTTCTCAAGGACCGTCACCGAGTGGTTCCACTTCCTGGGCAACAGAAAGGTCCATGTCTTCTCGGAGCTCAACTCCAGGACCGCGGCGATAGCCGAGAGCCTGGCTGAGACACATCCCAGGGAGATGCTCCTGTTCTGCAACAGCGAGGAAGCAGCGAGCGACGACCTCAGCATGCGCGCAAGAGCCGCTCA
>JAFZZV010000205.1 GCA_017828855.1 Oscillospiraceae bacterium
ATACATGCTCTCCGGAACAGAGAGCTCAGAGTCCCGCGGAGGTCAGGCCCGCTACTCCAGGACAAGAATATATCTGTACTGGAGCAAGGTCATTGCCTGTGAAACGGGAAGCCCGCGTTTTTAAACGTGGGTAGTTCACTTCTTTCTGCAGATATACAGAAGGTGGCTGGTGCCGCCGAGCAGCTCACGCTTATCCGCGAACGCCATATACCATTCAGCAAAGTCCTCCAGATCCTCATCTGACATCTCGAAATCGGGACGCTTTTCCAGGGGCTCCAGCATCCCGTCTACTCCTGCCGTGGTGATGTGTTCCACCGGCTTTTGGCTGAACAGCTGCTCGAATTCAGCCACATCGTATCCCGTGAATACCTGTTCCTTAAAGTGCCTGACCTCGTTTCCGGCTGTAAAGTTCTCTTCCTTTCCGGCTCTCCAGTTACCGTAGAGGTAGTTGGCATACATGATCGCATACACCGATAAGAATGCGAAAAGCAGCACTCCGCCGCTCTTTGTGACGCGTATCGCCTCATCTATGGCGCGGTCGATCTCGTCCTTTTCGTACAGGTGGTACATCGGCCCGAAGACCAGCGTGACGTCGAATGCGCCGTCCTCAAAGCGGCTCAGGTCCGTGGCGTCGCCCTGAAAAGAGCGGATGTTTGTGATGCCTCTGCTGTTCTCCCTGAGGACAGCGAGATTGCCCTCAGTCAGTTCGACTGCGGTGACGTCCATTCCTTCCTTCGCCAGAGCCACGGAATACCTTCCGGTCCCGGCCCCGATCTCAAGGATCCTGGTACTGCAGCCGGCGTAGCGGTGAATGAAGTTCATGGTCGTGATGAATTCCAGCTGACCGTGACGGCTCCTGTCCAGGCGCCCGTCTTCATCCGCCTGTGAGTAGAAACTGCTGATTATCTCTTCTCTGGTGCTCATATACCGTGCTCCGCTTTTTGATGCCTGTGGGCCGGAAGATCTTCCGGTCACATTATTATGCAGTTATCGCAGACGATTGCAAGTGTGTGATTTTACAGTTTTTTTCAGTCCCACGGATCATCCCGTTCGATGAGCCTGTTCCAGCCCTCCAGCAGCACCCTGTGTCCGTCCACGTACCTGTTCCTGAATATCTCCGCTGTGTCCCTGTCGGCCTCCACAGTGACCGGGTATTCGCTCTCTATCCGGTGATACTCCTCTTTTGAGATCTCGCTCGTGATAAAGTAGTCGTCGTTCCTGTTTGGATATCCGAAGAACGCGAAATACTGCGTCCTCATCCCGTTCCATCTGTACCCCTCGCCGAAACGCACGCTGTTGGAGATGAAGCGGCAGTAATAGTCGCCGCCTTCCTTTGCTTCCTTCTGCGTGGCTGTCTCCTCCTTCTCAACACGGATCCCGTCCTTATAGTCCTTCAGCATCTCCGCGAACCTGTCCAGCCACGGGAAGACGATGTTCTCCCGTATCCCGTACGGCAGGGCGGCAAGTGCCTCGGCGCTCTTTGCTTCCTGTGAAACACGGATCAGGAACTGCGCATCCTCATCCAAGGTCTCCTCTGCCCAGGGCATCTCGTCCAAGTCGAACCCTGCTGCCCCGGGAGAGACCGCGTTGATCTCTTTCCTCTCCTTAAGAAAGCCTGCAAGCTCTTCCTGCGAAGGCGTCATTTCCAGCCTTCCGGCTGCGCCGATCAGAAGATCCAGAAAGACATCCGTCCCCTGATTGGAGATGGACATCCTCCTGTTTTCCGGCGCGTCCGCGCTCAGCCTTATCACATTGCCCATGTATCTCTGACCTGTCTTTCCGGAAGATCGTAGAAATACGTCTCCGGTTCCTCCGTCTCGATGAAGAGCTGCGCTTCCATCGACCAGGGCTCCTTCTTCTGCCACACCCAGCAGGTGTGCAGTACCTCACGGTATCACTGATAGCGGTACGCGAATTCCAGCTCCCACTCCTTTGAGTTCAGCTTCTGCATGAGCTGCTTCACGCTGTACTGCTCCCTGACGGTCTTTCCGTCCTCGTCCCGGAACAGATAGAAACAGATCCCGTCTTCTTCCAAGAGAACAAACTGCACTGCGGCTCTTCCGGTGTTGGGCCAGTCGTTTCCCAGATCGCTGTTTGCAATCCCGCCGGGGAAGAAAAAGGTCAGCTTTCTGTCCTTCTGTTCAATGCGGTCTGCCCTGCAGTCGTGAAGGCTGAACTTCTCACGGTCCCTGCTCTCTTTTTCGAATTCCATGTCTGCTTCAGTCATCTTTCTCACCGATCCCGGCTAGGACTGTACGGGATCATCTTCCTGCCAGCCTCGGTACTCCATATAGACATGCTCTTCGTCACGGTCATATTCCCGGAAGCCGCATTTCTCATACACGTGCTGAGCCCGCAGGTTGAACGGCTTGGTCCTTAAATGGATCCTTTTGAGTCCCATCGTCCCGATGCCGTGCTCCGTGAGCGCCGATACCGCTTCCGTCCCGAATCCTTTGTCCTGCATCTCCGCAGTAATGGCGATGCCGAGCTCGCCTTCTGAGTCATGCACGTTCATGAGCTCGATGTTGCCGATGAACCTGCCGCTCTTCTTCTCTATCATGGAGAAGACGGGATCTCCGTTCTCCAGCTTCTTTCCGACCCACTCTACTTCCTGCTCATACGAGTAGGGTGCGTGATGGCCGCCGATGAACCTGTCAACGTTCTCGATGTCGTTGACCATAGTGAGGTAGTCACCGATCAGCTGCTCGGAGACCTCAGTGAAGCTTATATTTTCTGATTCGAATACCTGTTTCATATACTTTTTC
>JAFZZV010000206.1 GCA_017828855.1 Oscillospiraceae bacterium
ACACGCATTGCCTGTCTGTACGCCTCCTCCGAACCCTCCCACCAGTTTGGATGCAGGATCCCCGATGCCGAGGCTGTAGTACTCGTTGGCAGCCAGCAGCACCGATTCCGCGCAGTTGTAATTGTCAAAGTAGAACTTCTCTGCGATTTCTTTCAGCATTCCGTTCACCGAATCACTTTCCGATAAAGACCGTTTTCTGACATTATCATAGACAATTATACCTCTTATCTCCTCTGCTTCCCATGCTGTGCGCTGTTTGTCCTGTTTTCAGCCGCGGTGTATATTAATAATCAGAAGAAATAACACGGATCGCATGTATCAAGAGGAAATAAGAATGGAATACGGAAAGATACTTAATGTGGATATCCCCGTCTCCAGGATACTGCTGGGGACCGCTTCCGAACCGTTTCAGTCCGGCGGCGACGCGACAGATATCCTGGACGCTGCGTTCGGACTGGGGATCACCGCGATAGATACTGCAAGGAACTACGGACTCGCAGAGAAGTCTGTCGGCGACTGGATGGAGAAGCGCCGCAACAGAGACAAAGTAGTGATACTCTCAAAATGCTCCCACCCTGACGAACACTCATCACACCGCATCTCGGAAAAGGATATCAGGGAGGACTTCGCCGTCTCTTCCGACCTGCTCAGGACAGACTACATCGACATATACCTGCTTCACAGGGATGTGGAAGACGTTGACGTCAGCGTCCCCATCGAGGTGCTCAATGCCCTGCATGAGGAAGGAAAGATCGGCGCGTTCGGGTCGTCCAACTGGAGCCTGTCCAGAATAATGGAGGCAAATGAATATGCAGTCTCTCACGGTCTGATCCCCTTCGCTGTATCAAGCCCGAACTATTCGCTTGCCTATCAGGCGGAGGACATGTGGGGCGGCAGTGTGACCATTTCCGGTCCCGAGAACAAAGACGTCAGAGACCGGTATGCCGACATGCACATGCCGGTAGTGGCACACTCCCCGATGGCTCGCGGTTTCTTCTCGGGAAGGTTCACCAGTGCAGACAGAGAGGCCGCCGCAACATTATTGGATGAGTTTGCAAGGAAGGGCTTCTATTTCGAGGAAAACTTCGAGAGACTCAGGAGATGCGAGATCATGGCCGCACAGAAAGGCTGCACCGTGGCCCAGCTCAGCCTTGCCTGGCTCTTCTCCAGCCCGATGAACATGTTTGCCGCCATCAGCACCTCTTCCCCTGACAGGATGGCCCAGAATATCGCCGCCCTGGACATAAAGCTCACGCCTGCCGAGAGGGACTATCTTGATCTTGTGACGGACACGCTCTGACAGAAAGACATCCTAAAACCGGTCAAGCCGCGCAGCATGCTGCGCGGCTTTGTTCTGTAGTCCTGAACAGGTCCTGCCGGAATCAGGAAACGAAGGTCACCGGATTTCCCTTTCTCTCGAGCGGTGTCCTTTCCGGAAGTCCGTCCGGGGTGTCTGCATATCCCAGGGTAAGCCCTCCGTAGACCCTCTCGTCCTCCTCAAGTCCGATACCGTAAAGCAGTTCCAGCATCTCAGGTTCCTCGTTGAGCCACTTGATCTGATTGACCCAGCAGCTGCCGAGCCCTATGGCATTTGCCATTATCATCATATTCTCCAGCACGCAGCTGCAGTCCGCTATATTGTTGCTGTACGTCCTTTTGTTTGCCGCAAGGATCAGCACCGGAGCGTTGCGGTGGAAATTATACTCGCCTTTTTTTGAGGCGAGGATCGCAGAAGCCATGGATCTGTACGTGTCCGGTGTGACTTCCATTCCTGAGAACAGTTTCTCGGCGAGTTTGGCTATCTTTTCCTTGACTTCGGAAGAAGTGATAACCAGAAGGTGCGTGGTCTGGTTGTTTCCCCCGCTCGGTGCGTATCTGCCGGCTTCCAGGACCATCTCCAGGTCCTCTCCAGATACTTCTCTGGCTGAATAGCTCCGTGTGCTTCTTCTGGTCCTGATAGCCTCAAAGACCGTCTCTCTCATTGCCGTCTCCCTTCTCAGGCGTTCCTGAACACTATCTGTGCGTAGTCGTGGAAGGCCGCCCTCCACACTCTCCACTCGTGGTGACCCGGATACAGATGCTGGATGTAATTGATTCCCTTCTCCCTGCAGGTCTCGCCCTCCTTCCTGAACAGCGGCACGGAGATCTCCAGATCTCCCATCGCTCCGAAGAACGGATCCACTTCACGGTTGAATCTTTCGGCGTCATCCAGTGCATTGTACTGTTTCTCGTGTTCCTCGTCAGTGCGTCCCTGTATGACAGGCCACGTATATCCCGTAAACAGCCCCGCCGACCCGAACACATCATAGTGTTCCATGATGATCTTTCCCGACAGCAGCGAGCCCATAGACAGTCCGGCAACGGCGCGGTGCTTTTTATCCGGGATGACGCGGAACCTGGACTCGATGAAGGGTATGCAGTCGTTTATCAGCATGTCACTGTACTGGTTTATGTCCTCATGAGGATTGCCGTCTGTATTGACCTGCATCATAACGTTGTTCATGACTATTATGAACGGAACGGCCTTTCCTTCCGCAAGGAGATTGTCCATGATGAAGTTGACCTTTCCGAGATGCGTCCAGACGGTCTCGTTCTCCCCTCCGCCGTGCTGCAGATACAGAACGGGATATCTCACATCCGTGTCGATACCGTATCTCGGCGGCGTGTAGACATAGCAGCATTCAGTCTCACCTGTTACTTCTGAATCGAAATATTCCAGGGTGACGCTGCCGTGAGGCACCTTTTTTATGAGAATGAAATCCTGTTCGGGGTCGGGTATCTCTATGTAGTTGATGCCGAATCCCCACCCGTATCCTATCGGTGCCAGCGGATTGATGATCCTTACGCCGTCGACGTAGAATATAAGCTGCTTCAGCCCGGGCTCCTCGTACTGTATAACTCCGGTCCACATCCCGTCTTCTCCCTTTTCGAGAGCCACCATGTTCCCGGGATAACCGGCGGTCACTTCTCCGGCATCAGGTCCGTTCAGGTACACACGGACCTTTCCGTCAGGCATGACGCTGTAACCGACAGTGTTGTTCTCATGAACCCCTCCCGAAGAAGCCTTTGGAATAAGCTGGCGGTTGAAACCTATGGATCTTGAGTCGAAGACCTGATTTTTGAGGAAATTCTCAGGAATATTCATTCTTTATCAGGCGCGGAGACCCGTGACTTCAGTCGTGGGAGGAGCGCCTGCCTCCTTTGTTTAGTATGATTATGTGATTAACGATCACATTGTTTACTGAATTCTGAAAAACAT
>JAFZZV010000207.1 GCA_017828855.1 Oscillospiraceae bacterium
GACAGATATCAGGATATATCAGATCGATCTTGACAGAGATCGCGACAGCATAGCCTTCGCACCGTATTCCAGCCTTTCACGAAGGCAGAACTCCCCCGAGATCAATCCGGATCTGTATGAGATGGTCTTTGAAGGAGCTGTCGAAGCAGAGGACATCGAAGACGTCTACCGTATCTTCAATACGGAGAAGCCTGAAGGCTACAAGGGCAGATCCCTTTCGGTATCCGATGTGGTCGAGATAGCGGAGTCTGAGGATATAAAGCCCGGCTTTTATTATTGCGACATTATCGGCTTCAAGCTCGTTTCCTTTGAAAAAGAGCTTACGCATGAGATGAGGGAAAAGACTATCACGGTGGTGATGCTGGAACCCGGAAAGGCTGCCAGAACTGCGCAGATCGGTTCCTCTCTCGAGGAGCTGCAGGAGGCGGTCGGAGGATTCATCGAGGCATACTACCCCTTTGAGGAAGAGGTATGCATCGTATGCAATGAGGAAGGCAAGGTCAACGGGATGAGCCCCTGCAGAGCCATCTACGGCGAAGACAGCAGGATGATCGATATCATCTTTGGTCCGTGCTTCATCTGCGCCTGTGACGGGGACGGCTTCTCCTCTCTCAGTCAGGATCAGATTAAGCGCTATACCGAGCAGTTCAGAAACCCGGAGAAATACTACAGGATCGACGGAGAGATCAAAGCCGTTCCCTATGAGCCGGGGGAACCTGACCTCGCGAGGTAGGCCAAGTCCTTTGAGACTGAAAGGAGAATATGGCAAATCGAACACGAAGAAAACAGATGAATGTGTTTCTGTCTGAAAAAGAAATGAAGGAGCTGGATAATAAAGCCAAAAGGACAGGGCTTTCAAAGAGCGTTTATGTAAGACAGCTGATCATGGATATCCAGCCTAAGGAGCGTACTGCCACGGATCTTTTGGAAGTCCTCAAGGAGCTCCGACAGATCAGTATCAACATGAGCCGGCTCGCAATACAGGCGAACACCACCGGACTTATAGATGCGGACGCATACTGGGATAATTCCAGAAGGCTTCAGGAATCGATCAGCGAGATCAAACAAAGATCAGTCTGATCAAAGGCATGTTTGAAAAGACAGAATAATAACACCTTATAAACAAATGATGACGATCAATACGAAGCACGGCAAACAGCAGGAGCTGTCAGAAATGGAAATACCTGCTGTTTTTTATATGCAAGAAATAAAAGGAGGTGCTCCGGCAAATGGCTACGACCGGGCTATGGGCGATCAGGGACAGGCCCAGAAAGACGATCAATTATATCGAAAACCCGGATAAAACATCCTATTCTTCAGCGGATCCCGGAATCAGAGATACTTCGATCAAAAGCATCATGGATCATGCTGATTTTGACAGTGCGGACCATTCGCTGCTC
Organism: Oscillospiraceae bacterium; assembly: GCA_017828855.1. GTDB lineage: Bacteria > Bacillota > Clostridia > Oscillospirales > Ruminococcaceae > RUG11783. Next base: position 1,401 of record JAFZZV010000207.1, read on the forward strand.
GTGACGGGGATCGGATGCACTCCGGCGAGAGCGACTGAAGAGATGAATCAGACCCGGCATAAATGGGGAAAGACCGGAGGCACATTAGCATATCACGGGTATCAATCCTTCGCAGAAGGAGAGATCACACCTGAGCTTGCGCACATGATCGGATGCCGGCTGGCAGAAGAACTGTGGGGAGACAGATATGAGGTAGTCGTCGCGACCCATATCGACAAGAAAACCCATATACACAATCACTTTGTCGTGAATTCCGTCTCTTTCGTAGACGGGACCAAATATCGCTTTTCCTATAATAAAATCTGGACTATGCGTGATGTCTCCAACAGGCTGTGCCGTGAATGCGGTCTGTCCGTGATCGAGCATCCCAGGGGCAAAAGGAGAAGCTACGGAGAGTGGCTCGCCGAGAAGAACGGCAAGCCGACCTATCATAAGCTGATTAGAGAAGATATCGACCGTGCTGTCGCCTCGTCGCTCACAATAACAGAATTCTACGGAGAGCTGGAGAGAATGGGTTATGAGATAAAGCTCTTCGGTGAAACGGGCAGGCAGCTTCAGCATCCTTCCCTGAGGCCGTTCGGAGCAGAACGGTTCATTCGCATTGACAGGCTCGGTGAGGATTACTCTTTGGAAGAGATATCGGAGCGGATCCTTGAGAACATCCGCAGGAAGGATCCGTTCCCCGAAGAGAGCCGGGAAGCTGTCCGCAGGTACCGTACCGATCACCCTCCGAAGACTGAAGCCAAAGGGATCGCAAAGCTCTATTATTACTACTGCTATGAGCTTCATATCATCGTAAGCTATCCGGGCTATGTGCAGCGCGTATCTCACTTCATGAGGGAGGACATCCGGAAGCTGGAGCAGCTGGACGCCCAGACGATCTTCCTTACGGAGAACGGAATTGAAACGTTTAAAGATCTGGAGAAATACAGGGAGCGTGCTAAGGAAGACATTTTAAATCTGCAAAGTGACCGTAAGAGTCTGCGCAATGAACTGAATCGCGTCATCCGCAGGGGTGACGAAGCAGAGGTGATTGCGGTCAAGAGCAGGATATCTGACATTGCAGAACAATTAAAGAAGCTGAGAAAAGGCTGCGCGATGTGTGATCTTGCAGAGCAGCGCGCATCTCAGATGCAGGCGGAACTGGAGCTGATCCGGAACGATAACAGACAAAAGGAGGAGATGAATGATGGATTATTCAGGGGAAGCGGCCGAACAGGTCGTAAGGATGAGCCTCAACGGAGTCGAAGTAGCAGCCAGGATCAGCGGCAGGGCAGCTGAAAGGCTTGCCGTACTGCTTTACGCTGTCCTCAGGGACCAGCAAAAGACCAGAGGAAAGATCCGTCTTACCAATATGCTCAAAAGCGGAAAAGAGCTGAAGGTATTCGCGGTAAAAGACAATGAGCTGCAGAAGTTCTGCGAGGAGGCAAAAAAGTACGGTGTGCTCTACTGCGTGCTGAAGGACACCAAAGCAGATGACGGTCTGACGGATATCATGGTCCGTGCCGAGGACGCGAGCAAGATCAACCGTATCTTCGAGCGCTTCAAGCTCGCAACTATCGACATGGCCTCAGTGAAGACCGAGATCCAGAGATCCAGAGACGCCAAAGCTCAGGACAGTGAGGATATATCACAGCCTGAGAAGACCAAGTCCGTTGATGAAAAGCTCGATGAGTTCCTGGACACCGTTGTCACACAAAAAGAGGACCAGGCTGTCGAAAGACCGGAAAGCCCAAACCCCACCACGGCTCAGACTGCGAAGTCCCGTCAGTCCGGGCCTTCATCAGGGAACAAAGCATCCAGAAACGACGCGGGCGGTTCTGAGCGCAGCGATCCCCTCTCCCGCCCTTCCGTGAAGGAAGAGATGAGAAATATCCGCAGCGAACAGAGAAAGAAGTCGTCTGAAGGCACCAGGGAAAGGGCCACGGAACATACCAGGCGCATAGTCAGAAAGAAAACAGATAAGGAGGTCACGCCATGACAGATCACAGTGAAAAAGCAGTCGTGACGCTGGATGATTTCGAACAGCGTCTTTTAGTCAGCGGTCTCGCCGAATATCGGGGCGATCTTATAAGGGATGAAAAGCCCACCGAGGACCTGGACGAGCTCATCCTCAAGATCATCGATGCCCCGATGCAGAAGAAAAGAAGAAGGGCCGACCGTGAGGCGCGATAAGCTCTCCCGGCAGAATATCATCCTCTGCTGCCTGGGCATCATTCCCGTCGTCTGGCTCGGCCTTATTATCGCGCCGTATCTCAGCGAAGGCATGATAGGTCTGATAAAGAACTTCTCCGAGGTCATGAACGATCCATTTAAGATCACCCTCTGTGAGGACAGCCTGAGGACTGTCCTCACTTTGCTTTTTGTCTATGCGATCATCCTCGAGATATTCCTTTCGTCAGAGCGCAACTACAGAAGGCGCGAGGAGCACGGTTCGGCCAGATGGGGCATACCGGAACGCATCAGCAGGAAGTATGCCACCTCCCCGAAGAGCGAGAACAAGATACTCACTCAGAACGTGTCCATCTCACTTGACGAACGCAGGCACGGACGCAATCTGAATACTCTCGTATGCGGAGGATCGGGCTCCGGCAAGACGCGCTATTTCGCCAAGCCCAACATCATGAACTGCAACACCAGCTACTGCGTCCTTGATCCCAAGGGCGAGCTGCTGGCCTCCACCGGAACTCTTCTTAAGGAGCAGGGCTACGAGATACGAGTGCTGGACCTTGTAAACATGCACAGGTCCCACTGCTACAATCCCTTCGTCTACCTGAGGAGCGACAACGACATCCAGAGGCTCGTGACCAACCTGTTCAAGAACACCACGCCGAAGGGCTCCCATACGATGGATCCCTTCTGGGACCAGGCAGCTTCGATGCTGCTGTTGGCCCTGATGTTCTATCTGCATTACGAGGCGCCACCTGAGGAACAGAACTTTCCGATGGTCATGGATATGATACGAGCCGGAGAGGTCAGGGAGGAAGACGAGTCGTACCGTTCCACCCTGGATATCCTCTTTGAGCGTCTTGAGATGAGGGATCCGGAGCATATCGCCCTGAAGTATTA
>JAFZZV010000208.1 GCA_017828855.1 Oscillospiraceae bacterium
ACACAGCGTCTTCGCGGTCCTCAGGCAGCTGGACAGGATCGGGGCCAAGAGGGTGTTCGTCAGGGCACCGGAGGAGAGCGGGGAGGCAATGGCTGTCTCCAACAGGCTCATGCGCGCCGCCGGATTCGACGAGGTGATACTGTGAGCGGGAAGATCAGGGTATACGGGCTGACCGGCCGAAGCGGCAGCGGAAAAAGCACTGTCCTCTCGATGCTGTCAGAGCTGGGAGTGCCTGTGATAGACTGCGACGCCGTAGTCAGGGAGATCGAGACTCCCGGGAACGAATGCTTCGATGAGATCGTGGCGAACTATTCTTCCGGTGTCCTTATGGGAGATGGAAGCCTGGACAGGAAGAAGCTTGCGGATATCGCATTCTCTTCCCGGGAAGAGACCGACAGGCTGAACGGTATCGTCCACAAGCACGTGCTTCGCGAGCTGGAGAGAAGATTCGTCAGGCTTGAGGAAGAAGGAACCGGATACTGCGTGGTGGAAGCGCCGCAGCTCTTCGAGAGCGGGCTGGACAGGAGATGCGACAGAGTCATACTCGTCACAGCGGAAGAGCATTCCATGAAGCAGCGTATCATGGACCGCGACGGACTGGATCCGGTGAGAGCCGAGCGAAGGCTCGCAGCACAGCTCAGCGACAGTGAACTCAGGTCGAGGAGCAGCATCATAATAGAGAACTACGGGGACCTTGATGCCCTTAAAGGAAAGATCATAAAGCTCAAAAAACTTTTCGATAAAGAAACTGAAACGGAGGAAGCACCTATGTCGGAAGAGAAGAAGACAAAAGGACAGCAGCTTGCTGACGAGCTCTTTGCAAAGAACGAGAGCTCTATCGGAAGCTACGGCAGGGAACACAAGGAGGAGATCGAAGCATACAGCCGCGGTTACATGGACTTTATGAACAGGTCCAAGACCGAGCGCGAATTTGCAGGAAATGCCGCTGACTTCCTGAAAGAAAGAGGATTCAGCGAGTTCAAGCCCGGGAAAAAGTATTCGGCAGGAGACAGGATCTACTGGCTCAACCACAATAAGAGCCTGGTCGCTGCGGTGGTCGGCACGAAGCCTCTGGAGGACGGAGTCCTGATCGCTGCCGCTCATATCGACAGCCCGAGGATCGACATCAGGCCTCACCCGCTCTATGAGTCAGAGGACATCGCCTTGTTCAAGACTCACTATTACGGCGGTATCAAGAACTATCAGTGGGTCACGCTTCCTCTTGCCCTTCACGGAGTGGTGTCAAGGAAGGACGGAACAGATGTGAGCATAGTGATCGGCGAGAATGACGACGATCCGATATTCTACATAAGCGACCTGCTTCCGCATCTCTCCGGCAAGGTGCAGGGATCCAGGACCTCAAGAGAAGTCATCAGTGCCGAGGAGCTCAACATCATACTCGGGACTGAGCCTTATGATGACGATAAGGTCAAGGAGCCTGTCAAACTGCAGGTGCTCAAGGTCCTCAACGACAGGTATGGCATAACGGAGGAAGATTTCATCTCCGCGGAACTTGAGATCGTTCCCGCCATGAAAGCCAGGTATGTCGGATTCGACAAGACCCTGATCGCCGCGTACGGGCATGATGACAAGATCTGCGGGTATACTTCCATGACAGCGCTTGCCGAACTCGAGAAACCGGAAAAGACCTGTATCCTCATACTCGCGGACAAAGAGGAGATAGGGAGCGTCGGCAATACCGGAATGGATTCCGACCTTCTCCGCAACTTCCTGGCATTCCTCTGCGAACCTCACGGAACCATGCCGGAACTTGTATATGTCAATTCCAGATGCCTGTCAGCGGATGTCTCCGCGGCATTCGACCCGACTTTCCCGATGGTCCATGAGCATATGAATGCGCCGTTCCTCAACAGAGGACCCGTGGTGAGCAAGTATCTCGGATCCGGAGGAAAGGGCGGCTCAAACGATGCGCATGCAGAATATGTCGGAGCGCTCAGAAGGATGTGGGATGAAGCGGGTGTGCCCTGGCAGCTCGCGGAGCTCGGGAAGATCGATGAGGGAGGCGGCGGAACGGTAGCCAAGTTCATCGCAAGGCTGGGCATCGACACCATAGATATCGGAGTTGCGCTTCTCTCCATGCATTCACCCTATGAGATCGCAGCGTCTCTTGACCTTTACGCCATGGACAGGGCGGTCTCGGCATTCTACCGGAACATGTGAGAACAGCATATATGCGGCAGGCCGCTTCCCGGGGGAAGCGGCCTTATCATGTGGATCGGATCAGATCCGGTATTCAGCTCTGCTCTTCTTCGTCCATGAGCTTCTTCACGAGCGGCGCGATCAGTGCGGCGGCAGCGGTCGTGATGATGATCTCCGGGATCATGTATGAACCGTTGTAGATGAAACTGTAGAGGAATGTCAGCATACCTCCGCTGTACTTCGATAGTATGCTCTCCCCGAAGGACGACAGGTTTCCGAAGAACCACTCAGCGTACTCACCCCACACCACGATACCGGAGATCAGGTGCGAGATGAACCGGAGAAGCGTCGCTATAAATGCTCCTGCCGCGAGGCCGGAACGTGTGCTCTTGAGGTTGCGGAAGATCCCGCCAAGTCCCAGGACCGTGAAGGCTATCACGTAGTCGAACAGCAGTTCCACGACGAAAGCAACGGGACCGAGACCCGAGCCCGAGAAACCGGTGATCAGCTGGATCAGCGAGAAAGCGAATCCGGTGAGAAGACCTGTCTTAACCCCGAAAACGTAAGATGCGACTATGATCGGCAGCATGGAGCAGAAGGTTATGGATCCGCCATTGAGCAGGAACTTGAATTTAGGATAGACCGAAAGCACTGCGGAGACTGCCAGCAGAAGCGCGCATGTCACCAGGGTACGAAGCTTTTCGTTTTTCATTCTTAATCAGGCGCGGAGACCCGTGACTTCAGTCGTGGGAGGAGCGCCTGCCTCCTTTGTTTAGTATGATTATGTGATTAACGATCACATTGTTTACTGAATCCTGAAAAACATCTCTCATTATACATACTTATGTACAAGGCATCTGATAGAATGTATCTGTGAGTTCTATCGAAAAGGAGGTGTTTTCCTGTTGCTGCAGACACGTACTGCCAAAGTGAGGATCTTCCCGGATGAGGATCAGGCTGTCCTTCTCAGACAGACCATGTCAGCCTATACCGATGCCTGCAACTATGTCTCAGGCCTTGTATCT
>JAFZZV010000017.1 GCA_017828855.1 Oscillospiraceae bacterium
GAGGTCGGAGGGACGGCCCTGGCGTCTCTGACGGTATTTTAATTCTCTCTCTGCCATTATGCCTGCACCCCCTGTGTCTGACTCTCATAGAGGTCGCGGTAGGCTTCGCTGATCTGCAGGAGCTCTTCGTGAGTTCCGTGGGAAACGATCCTGCCGTTCTCCATCATGAGGATCTGGTCGGCTTCCATGACGGATGCGACTCTCTGAGCGATGATGATGGTCGTCATTCCGGCCAGTTTCTCCTTGAGAGCCATTCTGATCCTCTTGTCGGTATCGGTGTCGACGGCACTGGTGCTGTCGTCCATAATAACGATCTTGGGCTTCTTGATAAGAGCCCTGGCGATGCATAGTCTCTGCTGCTGACCGCCGGAAACGTTGACACCGGACTGTTCGATCTTGGTCTCATAGCCGTCCGGGAAGGACATGATGAAATCATCGGCCTGCGCGCACTTTGCCGCTTCTACGACTTCCTCGTGCGTTGCATTCATATCGCCCCAGAGGATGTTCTCTTCTATGGTTCCTGTGAACAGGAGGTTCTTCTGGAGGACTACCGCGACGTCCTTGCGAAGGTTGTCCAGCTTGTAATCCCTTACGTCGTGCCCGCCGACTATGACCTTTCCGTCGGTGACATCATACAGTCTGGGGATAAGGCTGATGAGAGAAGTCTTTCCTGCGCCTGTCGGGCCGAGGATACCTACTACCTGTCCGGGCTTGATATCGATATTGATATCGGTAAGGGCATTCTCTTCCGCTTCCTCAGAATACTTGAAATCAACGTTCTCGAATCTGATGGAGGCATCCTCAAGCATCAGATCGGGATCGGCATCTGTATCCGTGATATCGATCTGTTCGTCCAGGATCGCGTTGAGCCTTCCTACAGATGTGTCGGCGAAGACGATCTGCATGAGACTGGATGAGATCATAAGAAGTGACATGAGGACCATCCTGATGTAGGAAAGATAGCTCATGAACTCTCCGACCGTCAGTTCGGAGCGGATGACCGCTTTTCCTCCGAACCAGGAGATACCGATCATGCAGCAGTACATGACTGTTGAGAAGAAGGGCTCGTTCAGGTTGACTATCTTCTCTGCCCTGCGCATGTTATCCCTGACGGCGTTGTTGGCGAGACTGAATTTGTGCTTCTCGAACTCGCCCCTTACAAAGGTCTTTACGACCCTGATGCCGATAAGGTTCTCTTCCGTGGTGGCGTTGAGGTCATCGGTCCTGGTCATCATCTCCTGGAATCTGGGATGAGCTGTCTTGAAGATGGCATACAGTCCGATCGAGAGGATCGGCAGCGCGATCGCGAATACGGACGCGAGCCTGAGGTTGATCTTTGCCACCATGACAAAGCTGAAGATCAGCTGCATCGGTGAGCGGACCAGCATCCTGGTGACAGTCATGAATGCCATCCTCATCTGCCTCATGTCCATGGTAAGACGGGTGATGAGGGACGGGACCGTGAAGTGGTCGATGTTCTTGAAGGAGAACTGCTGGATCTTGTTGAACATCACGTTTCGCAGATTGCGCACATAGCCTGCGCCTGCCTGCGAAGCGACTTTGCTTGAAAGTATGCCGCAAAGCATTGCTACTGTGGACATGCCGAGCATCACTGCTCCCATCCTGATACAGTAGCCCGGATCAGGGCCTGCTGCCCCGTTGATGCCGTTGTCTATGATGTTGGACATCACCATCGGGATGGCGACGTCAAACACCACTTCCATCGCAACGAGGATCATAGCGATGATCGCGTACTTGCGGTACTCTCCGACATAACGTAAAAGTCGTCTCATAAGTACCTCCGGTTTTTTTCTTTATTTCTTTTAAATTTCGCACAAAAATAAGCGGAGCCCAAATGCCCCTTTATAACAATTACTATAATTTTACTATTTTATGAACAGACTCATCAATATGCCATTTCGTAAATCCGCAACCCGGTGAAAAACAGTTTTTTGTGCATACTGCATTTTGCGATCTATTTAATTATCTGCGGAGTTATCGCAGGCGAATTCCGAGAGCAGCTCCCTTAGCTTTTCCGGGCCCGGAACGGTGTTGAGATAGCTCAGCATCTGCTTTCTTGAGAGACCCGGAGGAAGCCCCAGACCGGCAAGGAACCTTTCTCTGAGCATGGAACTTCCCGGTCTTCCGACAAGACCCGCCTCATACAGCTCCGCTGCGGTAACAGGCTCGGCAGACTCATCCTCGCCTGAGACTTCCGTCACCGACAGGACCGCGCTGATCAATGTATCGTCGTCGATCCCCTCCACACCGAGTATACCTGCAGCTCCCGGCTTGCTTTTCCTTCTCTCCTTACCTTCCACCGCGGGAATGAACGCATTCAGTACAGTCCCTTCCTTCACGAAACTGTTAATGTACGATCTGATCTTTCTGCCGGCCGGGTCGCTGTCGGTCAGTATCACGATTCCTGTTGTCCGCGCAAACCGCTTTATGAGACCGCGCGTCTCTTCGTTGGTGAATACGCCGAATCCGCCGGTCTCAATTATTACCGCATCAAAAAGAGAGCTGAGCTTGACCTTGTCAAACTTGCCCTCTGTCACTATAGCCTGCTTTATATGCTGCATGTATCAGGACCTCCCTGACACTATCAGCGCCAGCCTCACCATCGCCTGCTCAAGGATCGTCCTCTTGTCTGCAGCCCCGCCCTTCAGCTTTTTGTCCGTGTCATTCAGAAGAAGGATGACCCGGTCGATCTTCTCCTGTGAATACCTCCTGGAATTGCTGTAGGCCACTCCGAGAGCTCTGTCGCCCTTGCGGTATCCCATGTCCTCTTCCAGACGCTCCCTGGAGACTCCTGCTGCCTCTGCCGCCTTGACTCTCGCAATATTCACGAATGAGCCGGAGATCGCGGCAAGTACCCTCACCGGTTCTGTCTCCGTCTCCAGCATCTCATTGAGAAGCCTCACCGCATCCCTGTCCTGTCCGCGCTCCACTGCCCGTACGAATGAGAACACGTTTTCTTCCGTAGTCCTGGGGCACATCCTTCTGACGGTGTCTTCCTTTATCTCACCGTACCCGCTGGCTGCCGCCAGCTTCTCTATCTGTGTGGACAGCAGCTGGAGGTCATCGCCGCACAGGTCTATCAGGACCGATGCCGCCTCGCCGCTTATCTCTGCGCCTGACAGTTCTGCCAGTCGCTTTATGTAGGGATACAGTTTCTCCCGTTCTTTCTTAAGACAGGACACTATTGCGGGATCCTGAGCCATTTCTGCCATGACCTCGGCAGCCTTTGGTATCCTGAACCTCGGGTCATCAGAGAACAGCACCACCGCGACAGTCAGTGTTGACGGAAGATCTGCCAGCAGCTCGGCATACATCGACTTTCTGTCTCCGGAGAACTCTGACGCTTTGAAATTGTCTATGATAAGCAGTTTGTTTGAGAAGGAATAAGTCGTCAGCTGGCCTTCCGCCGTCTCGGTGTCCGTCTCGCAGAAATCCATTCTGCCCGTCTCTCCGCCTACCGCCTCGCTTATGAGCCTGAGGCAGTTGTCGATCAGGAACGAGTCGTTCCCGGCTATGAAATAGAACTGTCTGAGACCTTTCTTGAGGTCGCTGCGCAGTGTGGTGTCTGACAGTCTGGAGACCATATTCCCCTCCGGATATGATGTGGATCTTTATCCGATTATAGCACCGGTACACAGGCATAAGAAATACCCGGCTGAAGGGCCGGGCACTCCTGTATTCTGCCGTATGTCAGTTGTTCTGAATGATCGGGATCTCTCCGAGGAAGTAGATGTCGTCGCGCTTCGCTGCATCTCCTTCTGCCAGCACGAACGCTTTCCCTACGATGTTTCCTCCGGCCTGGTTCACAAGGTCTTCAAGTGCGAGCAGGGAACTTCCGGTGCTGATGACGTCATCGACGATAAGGATCCTGGCTCCGTTGATCTTGTCGATATCGCTCTGGTCCAGCCAGAGGGTCTGCTTTACGGCAGTCGAGATGGACTTGACTTCGATGGAGATGGGGTCGTGCATGTAAAGCTTCGGTGCTTTCCTCGCGGGAATGTATGTCTTTCCGCTGATGCGGGCCATGGCATACGCAAGCGGGATCCCCTTTGCTTCCGCTGTCACGATGACATCAAATTCGGGAACTTTCTTGCAAAGTTCTTCCGCGACTCTTTCGGTCAGTTCGACATCTCCGAACATGACAAATGCTGCGAAAGAAATCTCGTCATTAACCTTGCAGATGGGAAGCTGGCGGGTCAGCCCGGCAACATGCAGTTCAAAATAATCCATAGATCGATCCTCCAAATATGTAATGATGGTTTAACTTACAGAATTGACGCTCAGCCCGGAGGCCATGCGAGGCTGCGGCCGGCGAGGACATGGAAATGCAGATGCGGAACGCTCTGTCCTGCTTCCTCCCCGCAGTTGGATACCACGCGGAAACTCTCTAAACCGTTTTCCTTTGTCAATTTCGCGATAAGTTCGAACGCTTTGGCGACTACGGCACTGTTGTCCCCGTCTATCTTCCCGCAGCTCTCTATATGCTGCTTTGGGATCACCAGAAAATGGACCGGCGCCTGAGGCGCTATGTCGTAGAACGCAAGAAGCTCGTCGTCCTCGTAGAGCTTGTTGGAAGGGATCTCTCCCCTTGCAATTTTACAGAACAGACAGTCTTCCATCATGATCCTCCTTTCAGATATGCTTCTCTATCTCAGCTCTGACTGCTGCGAAAGCATCTTCCGCTTTCTCAGGCTGCTTTCCTCCGGCCATGGCAAGATCATCCTTGCCTCCGCCGTTTCCTCCCATCGCCTGAGCGGCTGTCCTGGCAAGAAGCCCTGCCTTGAGGCCTTTTGCAACAGCTTCCTTACTGCTTGCGACGCAGAGAGTTGCCTTGGAACCATCCGACGCGATGATAAGCGCTACCGAGCCGGGCCTGCTGTCTCTGAGAGAGGCAGCCATGTTCCTGAGCGCATCAGCATCGGTATTGCCGATCTGCGCGGCGAAGAACGTGATATCGCCCAAAGCCTGTCCTCTGCCTTCAATGTCCCTGACTGCGCCAGCGCTCTCGCGGTCGCGCATCTTTCCGATCTCCTGCTCAAGAGACCTGACCTGTGCGGCAACTGATGATGCCCTTGCAGGCACTTCCCTGATATTTCCGGCTTTGAGAACTGCCGCAGCCTCCTCAAGAAGGCTCCTCTGCTCATCAAGCAGCCTGAGCACGCCTTCTCCGGTCACGGCTTCTATCCTTCTGACACCGGATGCCACTGATGATTCGGCGATTATCCTGTAGAGTCCCAGATCAGAAGTGTTTGATGCATGTGTACCTCCGCAGAACTCTTTGGAGAAATCTCCTATACTGACGACACGCACCGTATCGCCGTATTTCTCTCCGAACAGCGCGATCGCACCCTGCTTCTGGGCTTCCTCCAAGGGCAGGACCTCCGTGCTGACCGGAATGCCGGAAAGGATCTTATTGTTTACTATTCGCTCGACTTCCGACAGTTCTTCCGGCTTCACAGCCTCGAAATGTGTGAAGTCGAATCTCATCTCCTTGTCATCCACATACGATCCGGCCTGATGCACATGGTCCCCCAGGACCTGCCTCAGTGCCGCCTGCAGCAGATGGACGCTGGTGTGGTTGCGGCGGATCGCCATACGCCGCTCGGCATCAACAGCGGCGGTGACTCTGTCTCCCGGCCGTACTGAGCCCTTTACGACGCGTCCGATATGCATATAGTGTCCCTGACCTGACTTTTTGCAGTCCGTCACTTCGAACACATTCTCTCCGGCTTTCAGGGATCCTTTGTCTCCTACCTGTCCGCCGCTCTCCGCGTAGAACGGAGTACTGTCGAGGACTATCATTGCGTCGTCGCCTTCTGAGATCTCGTCGCACAATCCTCCGGCGGTCACTATCGCGATCACTTCAGCATCTCCGGAAACGTTCTCGTATCCGGTGAATGTCTTTCCGCCCTCGACTCCTTCCAGCACGCTGTCGGAGCTGTCCGTTTCAATGGAGTTCCTTCTGAACGCCTCACGCGCGGTCTCTCTCTGTTTCTTCACGCACTCCTGGTAGCCTTCCTCGTCCACGGTCAGGCCGTTCTCCGCCGCAAGCTCCTCTGTGAGTTCGAGCGGGAACCCGAACGTGTCGTACAGCTGGAATGCCTGCTGCCCGCTTATGACCGTCTCCGGGCTCGCTGCCGGATCTTTGGCGGTAAGAGCCTCGTTTCTCTCCCGGATGCCTGCGATGCACTTGTCGAACTCGCGCATGCCGCCGGCAAGAGTCGCGGCAAATCTTTCGCTCTCATTCTCTATGGCATTGAGGATATACTGTTCCTTCTCTATCAGAAGCGGATACGCTTCTCCGTAGACATCCTCGATGAACACCCTGGCTGCTGAAAGCATAGCCGATGTGTCGACTCCGAGTGTCCTGCAGTATCTGATGGCACGGCGGAGCAGCCTCCTGAGGATATAGCCCGCACCTGTGTTAGACGGAAGGATCCCGTTGACATCGCCTATCAGCATCACAGCTGTGCGGGTGTGGTCCGCTATGATGCGTATGGCTTTTCTCGCCTCCGGATCATTGTCATAGCTTCTTCCGGAAAGCCTCTCCAGAGTGCTTACTGCACCGGCAAACAGGTCGGTCTTGTATCCGTCGTCAAGCCCGTTGAGGAACAGAAGCAGACGGTCAAGGCCGAAACCGGTGTCGACGTTCTTCCCTGAAAGCTCCTCATATCCGGTCTCTGTCTTCTTGTACTGCATGTAGACGTCGTTTCCGATCTCCACATACCTGTCGGAGGTGGTGAAGTCAGAGGAGTCCGGACCGTCCTCGCGGGGATAGAACCACTCGTTATCGGGTCCGCACGGAGTTCCGACCGTACCTTCCAGCTCCCACCAGTTGTCCTTCTTGGGCAGATAGAATATGTTCTCTGGTCTTATGCCGAGAGACTTCAGCAGATCGGCTGTCTCTTCGTCTCTGGGGACCTTTTCATCACCCTCGAACACAGTCGAACAGATCTTGTCCTTGTCGAACCCGAACACCTTTGTCAGAAGCTCAAATGTCCAGGCGGTCTTCTCTTTTTTGAAATAGTCACCGAGAGACCAGTTGCCCATCATCTCAAAGAACGTGAAATGGGTCGCGTCTCCTACTGACTCGATATCAACGGTCCTCACGCATCCCTGGACGTTGCACAGACGTGTTTTTCCCGAGGGATGCGGCTGCCCCAGCAGATACGGCATCAGCGGCTGCATCCCAGCGACATTGAACATGACGCCGGTAGTGCCGTCGCCTATCAGCGACACCGCTCCGATATTCAGGTGTCCTTTCTCCTCATAGAATTTCAGCCACTTGCTGCGCAGTTCCTTAGACGTCATGTGTGATTCCACCTTACAAAAATATAGACCTCCGTCCACACCGGGACGAAGGTCGTAATTACGACTTCCGCGGTACCACCCGCATTGCGCGCAAACGCGCCTCTCAAACCGGTTTTAACGCACCTCTGCGCCGCTTTCGGCGGGAGCTCAGGAAGCCGGCATGATACTGTTTCGGCGCGGCATGACTCTCAGCTTGCGCATGCCTCTCTGTCCGGTCCGCAGGATCTTTTTCTTCCCTCTCCGCTCAAAACAAAACGATTATATTTCAACGCCGGTCCTGTTGTCAATCTGACACATCCGGATCTGTCAAAGCGTTTTCGCCGGTCTCATCCGGCTGGTCTTCATCTCCCGGATACGGAGCATTCTGCATCAGGTAAGCTATGCCCGATCTGCCGTATCCGTAATTGTCCCTGTTGAGGTATATCAGCGTAGCTGCCACACAGCAAGACAGGAATTCAGCCACGGGGAACGCAAGCCAGACACCGACCTCACCGAGCGTTCTCGGCAACACGATGATCATGATCAGCCTGAATACGAAGTTCCTCATAGTGGACAGCACCGCGGCATATTTCGGCGCACCTAGGGCAACGAACATCCTCATCGTGAATATGCATCCCGCTGAGAACATGACCGCAAAGTACTCTATAGTCAGGCCCTCCAGGGTCATGTCATATATCGGCGACGTCTCCGGATTCGGAATAAAGATGCTTATCAGCGGCTTCTTAAGCAGCTGCCCGAGTATCTCGACCGCCACGGTTCCAAAGAACCAGAACCTCAGATTATAGCCGAGGATCTTTTTGAGACGTTTCGGATTCCTGTTTCCGAAGTTATATGCAATGATAGGCCCGACGCACCCCGCATAACCGACGAATGCCGTATTGAACATCATCCTCAGATCGTTGATGATTGAGTTCGCAGCAATGCCGTTGGAACCAAGCATAGAGATCAGGGTTATGTTGGTAACATAGTTCGTGACTCCTATGGAAACGCTCCCTATGAACTGGGAAAAACCGGCTTTCCATGCATTCCACGTGGTCTCTATGAACTTGCCGTGCGGTTTGGTGAAATGGATCTCATGCTTCTTCATGGAATAGAACACGAACCCAAGAAGCATGACCGCTATCTCTCCGAAAATGGTGGAATAAGCGGCTCCGTCCGCTCCGAGCTTCAGCCAGACGATGAGGATCACATCGAAGATGATGTTCATGGAACCGTTGAGTATCGAGCTGACGAGTCCCATCGCCGGCATGCCGGCAGTGGAATAATAACTGGCCATGCAGAGTCCCATGAGGTGCGGTGCAGCATCGGAATAGATGATCCTCGTATATGTCATCGCGATGGGCAGGGTATCCGCGTCAGCTCCGAGGAACGTCAGGATCTGTTTTTCGAAGAGCAGTACTACTGCTGAGAATATCGCGCCGACCACTCCGGCAGAGAAGACTACGCGCGTGAAGATGCGGTTTGCCTCCTCCCTGTCTCCTTCGCCCATCTTGTGGGCTGAAAGGGTACTGGCTCCGATCGAGAAGAGGTGTGAGAATCCCATCAGCAGAGAGTTGATGGGGGCGATGATCTTGATGGATGCGAGCGCGGTCGGACCGACATAGCGGCTCACGAACAGACCGTCATCCAGTGTTCTGAACAGTGCCGTAAACAGGTTCGTCATTATTGCGGGGACACAGAACCAGATCAGCTGCCAGAACGAGAAATCACGGCCTATGCGGGCGCTCCTTTCTTCATTCTTTGCCATTCAACAAAAGCTCCGTTCTTTTTTATTCTTATGATTATGATAACACAACTTTATCCCTTTTATGTACTAAAACACCATTTTCAGCATTTTTATCCTCTGCGCCAAAAAGAAAAGCCGCGGTCCCCTAGTCAGGGTCCGCAGCAGATCTGTTTTCGCTTGAGATATACGGAACAAAGTCCGTTACATGTCGTATTCTCCGATCATGTTCCTTCCGTCGGTGATATTGTCGATAGCTCCGGTCATAAGGCCGACGACTTCTTCCTCAGTGGTCTCATCTTTCCTCAGAGCAGCAACGGTCTCGCCGAGTCTCATGACCGTGATCTCGGAAGCCACTTCAAATACTGTCCTCATGTTATGGCTGATGAGAATTATCGCAGCTCCTTCGTCACGATATTTCTTCATGAGATCAATGATCTCAGCTGCTTCCTTTACGCCCAACGCAGCCGTCGGCTCATCCATGATGAGAACCGATGGAGCTCCGCCCATAAGTGCCTTGGCACATGCAATAGCCTGTCTCTGTCCGCCGGACATGAACATTACCTTGTTGAATATATTGGGGATGTTGAAGCCCATCCGCTCGATCTCAGCAAGAGCGTTCTGCTTCATGGCCTTGAGGTCAAGGACCTTCAGCCATTTAATGGGTTTCTTATCAATAGTGATCTCACGTCCGACGTACATATTCTCGTAGACGTTCATCTTTTCAAAAAGTGCGAGTTCCTGATAAATCGTCTTTATGCCAATATTCTGGGCCTCTACAGTGCTGTTGATCTCTACTCTCTCACCGTTGAAAAGGATGTCTCCGCTGTCAGCGGGCTGATATCCAGACAGTATCTTGATAAGGGTAGATTTTCCGGCGCCGTTTCCGCCGACCAGGGCGTTCACTTCTCCGCTTTTTGCTCTTATGCACCCGTTTGAAAGAGCTACGACAGCTCCGAAGCTCTTTGTTATGTGCCTCATCTCGAGGATGTAGTCACTATTTGCCACTATTTCGTCCCCCTCTGTTTTTTGACTCTGCAGAAAATTATAGCATTCAGCGTATTATAGTCAACAATCCGAAGGCTTAACCTCCCTTTTCAGTGCGGTTCATTCACGCGCAAAAGAGCCCGGCTCAGCCGGGCTCCTCTATAATATGGTTTTAGGAATTAGAAGAATCTCCTCTTAAGGACTATGCCAAGTCCTGCAACGGTAAGGAGATCAACGATGGAGAACATCGCAGGAACTCCGGTCTTGGGATTCTCTCTCTCTGCAAATCTGTTAGTGATAGTGCAAAGCTTTGCTCTTCCAACATTGGCAGGCTCATTATCACTATTGGTCGTATCTGCAGAATAGAAAGTGTCTATAAGTACATCATCAACATACACTTCAGCTTTCAAGCCTTTTGAGCCACTCTCTGATACCTTTACGATGACTACACGATCGGCATCATCGTATACCATTCCTTCTTCAGGTGTTTCTACGACTTCTCTGACGATAAACTTGTATTCACCAGCTGTGCAGAACCTAAAGAGAGCATCTACATCTTCTTCGTCTTTGAATTCCACAACAGTTGTATCTTCTCCAGCAGATGCAGCAGC
>JAFZZV010000209.1 GCA_017828855.1 Oscillospiraceae bacterium
AACTATTTCCAGGATCTGAGCATCTCTGCGACTTTCACCACTATGCTGACGGCTATCCAGCTGGTCAAGGCAGGCCTGGGTCTTGCCGTCATCCTCAATAATATGATCGGGACCAGGATCATGGACGGTCCCGACGTATTTGTGACCCGTCCCCTGTCCATTCCGGTACGGGTCCCGACATACCTCGCCTGGAGAAAAAGCGGTGATATTCCAAGACAGGCTTCACTGTTTCTGCAGGAGTTTATCAAGTCTTTCTGATCAATAGCGATTAACTCTACTCATGCCGCCGGCTCCTATAAGGCATTTCTCTCGAAAGACCGCTTCTGCAGCTACTCATGCAGAGGGCGTATGAATCTCATTACAAATTACGATTTCACACATGATTACGCTGCAGGTATATTTTAGGCAGAGAGACATTCGTCCGAAAAGCGAAGCACTGAGAGCATAGTTTCCACTTATTGACAACACACAGGGATAACGAATACGTTCCTCATCCCTAAGAGACACAGAGATCCGGTGATCATGCTCCCCGGATCTCCGTGTCTTTCTTTTTGCATTTCTCAGATAACTGCCGTTCCATGCTTTTATATCTGTCAGCTGTGACACCGATCAGAAAAGTTCTTTTCCCGGGAGCCTCTGAGACCTTTACATACAAATCATGCATGCATCCGATGAAATATTGCTATTAGACATATTATTACTGCCTTGATATATTGATTTTGGCATATATGCACTAATTATATGCTGAATTAATACGTGCCTTTTGTAAGTTATTACAAATTGGTTACAAGCAAGAAGGAGGAATCATGAAGAAACTGTTTTCTGTGCTTCTGATCTTGGTCCTCGCTTTCAGCCTTGTTGCGTGCGGCAAGAAGGAAGAAGGCGGCGGCGAAGAGAAAAAGAGCATGAAGCTGGCTGTTGTCTACACAGCTCTCGGAGACTTCTGGGACATGTGCGGAATCGGCGGCACGAAGAGAGTAGAAGAACTCAAGACCGAGTATCCTGACTGGACAGTAGATCTTGAGCTGACCGGACCCTCAGAGTTCGGATCCACAGCTCAGATCCAGGTCATTGAGAACCTCATCGCTCTGCAGTATGACGGACTTCTGATCGCAGCATCCGACGCGGATGCCGTCACCCCCGTCATCAACCAGGCCGTTGACGCCGGCATCCTCGTATTCACGATGGATACCGACTGCCCCAACAGCAAGCGTATCGCTTTCGTCGGAACACACAACGAGAACTTCGGCCGCAAGCTCGCTCAGTTCGCAGTTGACTGGGTAGACGGCGGTCCCAAGGTCATCCTCAACCACGGTGCTATTGCTCAGTTGGGAATGATCCAGCGTCTCAAGGGCATCACAGATGTTCTTGAAGAGAACGCCAGCAAGGGAGCTGCGCTCCTCGACTATCAGTCCGGCGTTTCCGGCGGTCCTGACGGACAGGCGCTCTGCGAGCAGATGATGCTCTCCAACCCCACCTGGAACACAACGATGTGCGACAGCGCAGGCGGTTCAGTCGTTGCTGCTGTCTGGGAAGAGAACAAATGGTTCGATGCATCCACCAACCATGCACGTGCATCCGTCCTCTCCGATGACGTCAACCAGGTCATCAATGCCGTCAAGGACGGCCTCGCGACCTGCACGCTCGTTCAGAAGCAGTGGCAGTGGGCATACTATGGCGTTGATTTCATGTTCAAGGCGATCGCTCTGGGACAGGATCCCGGCACCGACTTCTATGAGACCAGCACATTCTATGTCACGCTTGACAACGTCTATGACGATGACATGTATCCGAACAGAGGATAATCGATCTTAAGGAAATCGTCTTATCTCAAATGGGGCCATGACGCAAAGCCATGGCCCCGTTGTTTTGTCTTTCTGCACCGTACCGGATCCGGACGGTGCCTTTTTGTATCAGCGGTCAGACGACCCTTTCCTTATCGTGTTCAACTGCCTCTTTACCGCTGACAGCTGTGATCTTCCCTCTGCGGAACTCAGCTCGTGAGTGAGATATGAAAGCTGTACCTCATCCAGTATCTTTACGCATTCCGGATCCGTCCAGGGATGGTGCCGGTCTATCATCCGAATGTGCGCATAGCTCTTTGAGAACGCTTCGAAATAGTCGGCAGGCATGTCTTCCGGGAACCGTCCGGCGGTCTTCCGGACATAAGCCCCGCTGAGGCTCTGGTGAAAGTGCATCCCGAGGATGCTGCTCTTAAGGCTGCCGTGCCGTCGGATCATCTCAAGGATATACTCTATCCCGTCCGCCTGTGTCCGTATCTTCGGGTTCGTGTTCATCAGGTGTCCGGTGTCGAGCATGATCCCGGTCCTGGGATACTTTATCCCCGAGAGGAGGTATTCCGTTTTCTGCGGGTCTGTGAAAGTGAAGCCCGGCCACCACTGATTCTCCACCAGAAAATCAAATGTCGGATCTGTTCCGCGAAGCAGCTCGTTTATGAAACCGATCGCTGCGTCCAGCACTTCCCTGTCCGTGTGCAGCCATCTGTACGTATAACCTTCCTCTATGGACACGTCGCTCACATGAAAGACCACGTAGGGCGTGTGCATGGAAATCGCCAGATCGAGGTCGTCCCTGAACTGTTTCATAAGGTCTTCCGGCTGTGTCCCGCGATAGAAGCTCCTGACAGTTTCCTCGCTTCCGAATTTGCGCAGAAGCGCCGACCGGTCCTGCCTGTAGAAATCAAGCCAGTCCGCATAGAACATCATGTGATAACCTGACAAAAGAGAAAGCGGAAAAGAGTCATCCGGATCAAACGGATCCGAGATGCCCTCGATGCCGTCCAGCCCCAATGCCCTGACCTTTCCGGCAAGGATGTCCCAGCTGCCGTAAGGCGCGATGCTGTAGGCGCTTATAGGGAAATTCATGCTTTGTATCATTATCCACTCCCATGTTTCCGGCAGGAGCCGTTCCCTCTCCACCTGAAAAGCCTGACGCACTAACGCGCCAGGCCTTTTTCATCACAGATCTTTCACTGGCTGTCGAATTTCTGCCTTGTGAGTTTGTAGAGCTCAAAGTCGAACTCGATACCCGGGTTATCATAGTTGGAAAGCGTCGCCGGTTTGTCACGCACAGCAAACTCATCCGCGAACTTGGCCGCCCATTCTCTTTGAGTCTCCGGATCCGCGTCTGCGGGACATTCACTGGCAGGCACGTTCATGAGGATCTTGTCTGCATACTGCTCAAACAGCATATGGTAATCATTGATCGCCATGCCGTCCCAGGCATCCCATCCCGCTTCTATCATGCAGGGCAGAAGCTTCTCGACCTTTCCGCAGGAATGCAGGTTCGCGATATACCCGTAACTGTGGATATGATCGTTGACCTTGCGCATGTAAGGAACCAGCATCTCGTTGACGATTCTCGCATTGAAGAACGGCCCGTCCTGCGCGCCCCAGTCGTCGTGGATCGTGATGCCGTCCACAAGATCTCCGTAGTATTTATGGACATGATCCACAACGTCGATCCAAAGATCGGCGATCTTGTCCATGAGCTCTTTTACATCATCCTTTGTCTTGCGGTTCATGAGAGCAAAAGCTGCGGGACCGAAGTCCATGAAGGAAATCAGCCTCTCAAAGTAACCGGTAAGGATGCAGAACAGCGTCGACCTGGTGCTGTTCTCAAGAAACTCCCTGTCTTCCCTGGCGCTCTTCTCCCAGTCCCAGCTGTCCACATCCGGGAACTTTATCACTTCACGCCACTTCGACACGTCGGTCAGCATCGGGTTGCCGGGACGCACCATCGAACCATTGGCAGAAGGAACAAACTCCCAGTAGACGCCGAACATGTCGTTGCCGCCCTTCGGGCCTTCATAAGGATGGCCCTGAGTGACCAGCGCCCTGGCAGTATTGTCAGGCACGATCTCCGGTGTGAAGTTGATCTTGTCTCCGGTCATAGGCATCCAGAGCTGTTTGTGTTCCAGTGCCCTGCGGAAGTTCTCCTTTGCAGTGATCGGCGAGTCAAATGTTATCATGACGCGCCTGCCGTACTCGATCTTTGCATTCTCAATCTCTTTTGGATCGAATCCCATGATCTAGTCTCCTTTAGGAAATAAAAGTCACCTGTCTGCCTGACAGCTGCAAATATAACATTCACATGCTGTCAGACAGCTTCAGCAGCCCGCTTAGCGGCAGGCTGCCGTGTGCTTATAGCACATAACATAGGTGCTACCATACTCTTGTTGGATTATACCACAATTTTTCAGTAATCCAGTACTGTTTTGTTTATTCTGCGTCGGCTTTCGGTTCTGAGTTTCCCCTCCGTTAACGGATCATTTCAGAAACCGGTCCCCTTGCGGGCATGAGCGTCATTCGGCGCTGCTTAACCTCGCACCGAGCTCATATGCCGAGGCAAGGTCCAGCGGGAACTGTACCTCCCTGCTCTCCTTCCTCTCCTTGGGATCGAACCGTCCCATGCTGTATCTGCTGTAGTCGTCCACCTGCATTGTGAGACACGCAGCCGCGGTCTCCACCTTTCCGCGGAAGAACCTGCGGAATGTGCTGACGATGTTTCCGAGATA
>JAFZZV010000210.1 GCA_017828855.1 Oscillospiraceae bacterium
ATGGGGTCCATCGTCCGGTTTGGATCCGTCCGATCCGTTACGGATACGGATTCCGTCCATGGCCGAGATACGGTGATCTCGGATGCCTCGGATGCTTCGGCCCGTTCCTGGTGCTGATGCTCATGCTCGCTGCTTTCGGGTTTATCATCTGAACGTTCAGAAGGCACAAAACAAGCCGGTTGGGATTAATCCAGCCGGCTTTTCTGATTCTGTTGCCATTATTTCCTGGATCACCGGGGGATCCGATAGAATTCCCCCAAAAAGAAAAGCGCAATTCCCCGACGGGAACTGCGTTATGCATTATTTGAGACATATCAGATCTCAGGGCCTGTGATCATTGATCCGAGTCTCAGGGAAAGAGCATCCTGCTCCTCTCCGAGAGCGAAAGAGCATTCCCTGACGATCAGTTTCTCTGCGGTCCTCATACAGGTCTCGTCTGTGCTTCTCAGTTTTCTGGAAGAACTCTCCAGTGTCCGCTTTCGAAGCATGAGAGTACGGAACAGGGATGCAAGTCTGGAAGGTATCCCTTCCGTGAGAATGGTCTGGTACAGATCTCTGCGCTGCGCATCGTTGTCCAGCCACAGTATCTCGCCGTCATTGATGCTATCGAGAAGGGCGGCGGCTTCGTCAGCGGTCATTATCCGCCTGATGCGTGATACAAGTTTTTCGTTGGAAACGGGAACAGAAACTGTCGAGCGGCTGTCGAACAGCGGCTTCATGACATAGTAATCCATGACAGTGCCCGCGATCTCGCGCCGGCATATCTCTGTTATCTCGCAGATGCCCTGTGAGCTGTATGCAACTATGTCGCTGACATTGTACATTTCGCACCGACTTTCCGGGAGCGTATTTTGCCTATACGTAATTTTACCATACAAAAATCCCGAATGTAATATTCGTAATGACGAAAAGCACTTGTCAGAGATCCGGAATGAGGAGGAAGATGCACAAAGTGTTCAGCTGCTTTACCGGGGCAGGGAAAAGGATCCACATCGGCCATGTTATAATCATGACAGAATCAGCAAGCGGATCACGAAAGGAGGAAGGCGCCTGTCCCTATGAGTCGGTACGGGAAAGAAGCACCGTTTTATGGATGATACCTTTAAACGATTACAGTCATATAAGAGGGGTCTGCTACAACCCCGGAGAGGCAAAGGACCAGGAGACTCTGGAAAGGCATCTGTCATATGCCAGGAGACTGAACATCAACAGCACGAGATTCTGGATGAATATGGACAGTTATGAAAAGGATCCGAAAGGGTACTTTGACATGCTGGAGAATTTCATGAGCACATGCTGGAGATACGGTCTCAGTTCCATGCCTATCCTTTTCAACGGAAATTACATACATGAATACACCGAACCGGAAGAGGAGTGGTACCAGAGGGCGGAGAGATACGCGGACGAGTTCATCAGCAGATTCAGAGATGAGCCGTATATCCTCATGTGGGACGTGATCAACGAACCTATGTGCAACGACTATATGAACACCGCAAAGGAGATCTCGGCGGAAGAGTATGAGGACAGGTTTGCCAGGCTGGAGAAGTATGTAAGGAGACTGTGCGGGATAGTCAGGAATGCTGACCCGGAAGGCTGCATGACGGTCGGGCATGAGAATGTGGACCATCTCAGATCAACTAACGATCTTGTTGATGTCATCTGCTTCCACGACTACCTGAGCATCAGGAAAGACATAGAAGCCGCGATACAGACAGCAGAGGAATGCGGAAGGAAATACGGAAAGCCGATCCTGAACACGGAGACCGGATGTGTCGGAAGGGCAAACCCGTACGAGGTGGAACTGGATCTTCTCAACAGACACCATATAGGATTCTACCTGTTCAATCTCGTGAGCCATGGCTTCTGGGGCGACATACACGGGCTTGTATATGACGACGGCACCATCAGAGATCCTTCCGTCATAGCAGCGCTGTTCGGATTCTTCCGCAACAGGACAGAAGGAAGGATACTTGCAAATGCGAACAAAGAGGGTCACGCATACAGAGCTGTCAGGGCGGTGGAAGATGCCCTGAGGGTAGAGCCGACCACACTGTTCATGTCAAAACCGAAAACGACGGACGATATACTGGATGCCGCAGAGTACTGTGTCAATATCCTTGAAGCCTGTGAGATGGTCCCGATGTGGGATGCACCTTCCGCCAGGATCGAGATCTGGAGGAGCATGCCTGAGGAAAAGAGAGATAAGCATGAGATCTCCAGATTCGCCCATGAGATGGCGCAGCTCGTAAAGAAAAACTGTCTGTTCGACTGAGAACCGCAAAAAAAAGACTGCCCGGACCGCAACAGGTCCGGGTGTTGCCGTGTTTTCAGGTCTTTCTAATGAACGAGCTCCCGCAGTGCGGGCAGCTTATCTTTATCCTGCCTTTTCCCCTTGGGACCCTGAGCCGCTGCCGACAGCCCGGACAGCGGTAGAAACGGTAGTCGCGGATCTGAGAGAGCCTGGTGACAGTGCCTGATAGCGAGCGGCGGAGCGATGAGGAGATGAAATGATCGTTCTCACGTTTCCTGTCATACAGTTTCGTGGAAAAAGCCCTCCATACCGACCAGACGAACAGGACCATGGCTACCGAGAAGAGAAACAGGGATATGTATCCTCCCGCGGCCTTTTTGAGGAGCATGGACAGGAGGAAGGGCAGAGGAACTGAGGACATAAGAAAGATGCTGAGGTCATCAAAACCGCAGCGACCGACAAACATCCTTGAAAGCAGATAGTATAACCGGTTCCTCAATTCACTGACCGTCCTCTTTTTTTTTCATAATATTCTGCAGAGGGCGGCGCGTTCAATACAGACGCAGGATTGTTTACAGCGGATTTACAAATATGCAGGGAAGAGGTATTGACATGTAATACCAATATGATATCATTTTAATATCACACAAGGAGGTGTTCAAAATGGCCAATACTCACAATCTCACTTATACAGAGAAAGAGATAACCCCTGTCAGCGGATGGCTGATGCTCTTTGCCTCAGTAGCCGGATACGCTCTGGCAGTGCTCCTGATAGTAGGAGGCTCCAACCAGCTTGCAGGCTGGAACGGAAGCGAACTGCTCGGTATCCTGATGATAATCATCGGCGCACTCTACTTCGCATTCGGATGGATCCTGTGGCTGGGACTCAGGACCGTAAGGCCCAATGAGGCGCTGGTCCTCACTCTCTTCGGAAAGTACTACGGTACCATCAAGAAAGAAGGATTCTACAGAGTCAACCCGTTCTGCGCAGCGATCAATCCCGCACGCAGGAACCAGCCGACAGTCGTGACAACGGATGCGGCAACGACTGATATCACTGCCACATCGGCGGAAACAAGCAGCCGGCCGACGATATCCCTGAAGGCGCAGGTCTTCGACAACAACAAGCAGAAGATCAATGACGCTCAGGGCAACCCGATAGAGGTCGGGATCGTAGTCACATGGCAGGTGATCGACACTGCGAAGGCAGTGTTCAACGTCGACAACTACGTGCAGTTCGTACAGATCCAGGCGGACTCCGCGCTCAGGGACGTCGTCAGAAAATATCCATACGATGAGTTCGAGCAGCAGCAGGTCTCGCTGAGAGGTGACTCGGAGGAAGTTTCCGAGATGATCGAGAAGGAACTTCAGCAAAGAGTCGAGCTTGCAGGAATAAGGATACTCGATGCGAGGATCACTCATCTTGCATATGCACCCGAGATCGCGGCAGCAATGCTCCAGAGACAGCAGGCAGAAGCCATCATCGAGGCAAGGCAGAAGATAGTGGACGGAGCGGTCGGAATGGTCGAGATGGCCCTGACGAAGCTCTCGGAGAACGACGTCTGCGTCCTTGACGATGAAAGGAAAGCCCAGATGGTCAGCAATCTTCTGGTGGTGCTGTGCGGAAACAAGGATGCGCAGCCTGTCGTGAACAGCGGAAGCATCTACTGAAGCTGAAAGCGAGGATGCTGAATGGATAAGGAAGCAGAAGGAAAGAAGCAGATACCCCTGAGACTGTCCTCATCTCTGTACGCCGAGATCGCAAAGTGGGCAGAGGATGACTTCCGATCCATCAACGGGCAGATAGAGTTTCTTCTTACTCAATGCGTGAGGGAAAGGACCAAAGGCCGTTCCGGATCAGAGTCAGAGGACTGACGGTAAAAAACTGCAGTGCGGGCGCCGAGAAAGCGCTCGCACTTTTGTTACGCAAAAATGCGGCAGCTTCCCATTGGGCAGCTGCCGCAGAACTATGATCAGTATGATCGGATATCAGAACTCCAGTGCAGGGGTCCAGATGCGGTTTCCGTAGATGTCGGTGAATCTGTATGTGACGCTGAAAGTTGTGCCGTTCACATAAGCACTGCCGAGGGTGAGGCCGGAGGAGCCGACCGTTATCGGATTTCCGAGCTTCATGGTATCGCTGTATGTGCCGTCATAACTGTAGTAATCGCAGAGGAGCTGCAGTACGTCGCCTTCTTCCACAGGCATATTGCCTTTTGCGAACATCAGCTCATTCTCTTCATAGAACGGTCTCCATCCTGTGATGGCGCCGTCCTTGTTGTCACTGGAGTATACGACCTCGAGATTGACGAGAGACGTCGTTTCCTCACCGGAATCATCGGTCCTTGTAAGAAGCGCGGGGATCCGGCCTCTGGTTACCCAAGATCCGTCTGCGTTAACTGTATCGGATGTCATGTAATATGCGGCGAGAGTGCCGTTGACGGTGGTCCATGATCTGTCATAATCGAAGATCAGATCATTTCCTTCGATCGTGAACAGGTTGTCCAGACCGAGATCGACGAACCCGTTACCGTCATCCACGAACACGTTGAGCTCAACAGTCTCCACAAGATCCCACTGGGCATCTGTGAGGGAGATGCAGCTTCTGCCGTCCGCATTTGTCGTGATGAAGATATCGCCCGGATCCAGATAGTTCTCTGAGATGTACTGTGCGCTGCGGTTCACCGCTTCGCTGTCGAACCAGCTGTACTCGGACGGGATGGAGCGACCGGTCATCTGAGAGAGCAGGCTGATGATGTCGGACGGGCTGATCGAGTATCCGGAGGACTGGCTGCCATAACTGTTGGTATACTCACCGAGCAGCGAGCCGAGAGGATTGCTGTAGCCGCCGCCCAGCAGCGATCCGAGATCTATCGAAGAACCGGACTGACCGTAGTTGTAGGTCGAGCTCGAATATGCCGCCTGGCCGCTGGAAGCCAGAGAAGCGAACGTCTTTATACACTTTGTGTATTCTTCATCGAAACCGATGCTGTTGTAGGTGCTGACTGCGGAACTCATGGAGCGCAGCGACTCGTAGGGGAAGTAGATGGATATGCCGTTGGCTCTTGAGATATTAGTGCGGTTGTATTTGATGCAGCTTCTGAGAGCCTCCGCAAGGAGCTTTGCTTCAGCAGAACCGAGGCGGTCGCAGAAATCAGGAAGGTCGATCTGGTTGAGGCCGTTTCCTTCCGCGAACTGCCTGGTGTTTGCTCTGGCGTTGGAGACTGTCCTGTAGTCGCTGCCTTCTATCAGAGAGGAGGTCGAGTTCGCAAAACGGGTGAAGACTTCAGGAACGATGCCTTCAAGTTCGGCAAGATCGACGCAGGACAGGGTGACCATCGCGCTTCTGTCTGCCTGCTGGCTTGCCGAGATGAAATCGTCGCAGATCTGTTTTGCGAGCGTCACTGTATCTATCGATGTGTTCTTGGACAGGGTGGTGAGCCAGTTGGAATAGTACCATCCGGTACCGGGCTCCGTTTCCTCAGAGGCGATGATGTAGTCGGCATACTTGGTGCAGACCATATCCGTCTCGAGAGTGGACATAAGGCAGGTATCGAATCCGATCCAGTCAAAGATCACTCCGGCATCTCCGAGAGCCTTGTCGATCTCGGCAAGGTCCATGGAGTCATTTCCGCCGTTCTTCTCATCATATCCGTATCCGGTTATGGAGCCGCCGCCGTGGTCCCAGAATATAAGAATGTTGCGGTTTGCGGGATATTTGGACGCGCAGTACTTTATAAACTCGGTGAGCGTCGAGGGGCTGACCATCGATTTGCTACCGAAGTTCGATTCAAGAGTCTCAAGTTTTCCGCCGGAAAGAACGCGGTAGATCTGGTTGGAAGCGGAAGAAACTATTGAGTTCTGCCATTTCTTGCATCCGCCGGTCTCGACAATGACATTGACGTTGTCGCCAATGGTGGCTTTAGTCATCTCGACCAGGTCGTTGGTGGCCATTCCGTATTTGGATTCAAGGTCTGTGCCGCACATGTAGACCATGATGGTGACTTTGTCTTTACCATTGCCGAGGGCTTCGAATCTCTTATCCCGGGCTTTTCCGCTCGAGACAGGTGCGGGATCTGTAGTCGTGGTCTGATTGTTGCCCGGAGAAGGAGTAGGATCCGTGGTCGTGGGCTGGGTGGTGCCCGGGGCAGGTGTCGGATCCACGACGTTAGCCTGGTTCGCGAAGGCTGCCTTGATGAAGGCAAATACCGCGATCACCGCGACAACGATGAGGATTATCCTCCTGACCTTTTTCGGAAGTTTGGTGAACAATGCAAACAATCCGATAAGAGCAAGAGGAGAAACTGATGTTCCCCTGGCAGAGCCCGCGCGGCCGGAAGATGACTGATGACTGTTGCCCGATACCCCGGGTCTGCCTCCCGAACCGACCGGACCTGTACCGGCAGAACCGTGCAGGTTGACATCGACTGTCCCTTTGGGTTCAGAGCGCTCTCTGCTGTGTGGTCTGTTTTCTCTGTCCATATGAGATCTCCTTACAAATACAGACTGATTATTATAGAAGAAAGTATAGCATTATCCGAAACGTATAGTGCAATCATTAAAGATAGAAAGCATCAACTGTTTTCAGATTGTTAATATGTTTAGGGACGCAGGGGCATCCCGGATTGAATTTGATCAGTGAATTGATCCCAGGGAAAACGGTTCGGAGGAGAGGAGCAGACATCGATCCTTTCCCCTGTGACAGGGTGGTCGAAACTGAGAATGCTTGCCCAGAGCGCGAGCGGGCAATCCATATCGCTTCCGTATCTCCGGTCTCCGGCAACGGGATGCTGCCTCCCTGAGAACTGTACGCGTATCTGATGTGTTCTTCCGGAATGAAGCAGAACGGAGATAAGGCTCATGCCGCCGCACTCCGCCAGAGTCTCATACTGAAGGGAAGCCTCCCTGACACCTTTTCTGACCCTGTCAACAATGTAGCTATGGTTTTTTCTGCTGTCGTGAAAAAGAAGGTCGTTCAGAGTGCCGGATTTCTCTTCCATCGCTCCGGAGATCACGGTGAGGTACCTCTTGCAGGCGCTGCCTTCGGAGGAGAACGATCGGGAGAGAGAGGCGGCAGAGTTTCTGTTCAGGGCGAATGCCATAACTCCTCCCGTGTCGCGGTCAAGGCGATGTACGCAGTAGACCTCAGGCAGGCCGAGCGACCGTCTGATAAGAGAAGGCATCCCGGGCTCTTCCGATACCGTTCCGGGTTCCTTGACGCAGCAAATGATGCTGTCGTCCCTGTATAAAACAGTTAGTTCTTCTGACATTAACTATCACAGCACCTGGGATGCACCTTTCAGTCGAGGACGAAATGCCTGTTGTATGCAATATCGTAGAGGACATCGAAATCATCCATGGTCGCAGACTTGTATGACGGGTTGCGGAGCAGCGCTGCCGGGTGAAAGGTCGCCATGATAAGGCGTCCGTCGCGTGTGAATACTTCGCCGTGCTGCCTGGTCACCTGGAAATCCGGTGAGATGAGCTGCTTGGCGGCGATACGCCCGAGGCAGACTATGATCTTCGGATCGATTATGCGGATCTGCTCCATGAGGTAACCTATGCATCTCTCCTCTTCCGCGGGAAGGGGATCCCTGTTTTGAGGGGGACGGCATTTGACGATGTTCCCGATGAAGACTTCTTCCCTCTTTATACCGCTGGCTGCAAGGAAATCATTGAGCATGCGCCCGGCAGCGCCTACAAAGGGCTCCCCCGTTTCATCCTCGTTTTTTCCCGGAGCTTCTCCCACGAACATTATGTCGGCTTCCGGGTTTCCTGAACCGAAGACAGCGTTAATTCGGGTGCTGCTCAGCGGGCAGTTTACGCAGGTGCGTACCTTCTCTCTGAGTTCGTCAAGTGTCATGCGGATCACCTCCAAGCCAAAGTATAGCACAGCGCATTCTTCCCTTGAACACGGGTATTGGAAATAGTACAATCGGAGTGCAGACAAAAGACTACAATGATATGAGGTGTTGACAGTTATGGCAAGCGTTATCGTAGAAATATCAGCAAGACATGTCCATGTTACGGAAGAAGACCTCCACGCCCTTTTCGGCGAAGGCTATGAGCTTACAGTAAAGAAGACCCTGTCCCAGCCCGGGCAGTTCGCGTCCAACGAGAGAGTTACGATCGTAGGGCCCAAGCGCTCCCTGGAGAACGTTTCGATACTCGGCCCCTGCAGAAAGCAGAGCCAGGTCGAGATCTCGGCAACAGACGCCCGTTCCATCGGTGTCTCCGCGCCTGTCCGCGAGAGCGGAGACCTTGCAGGAACTCCCGGATGCAAACTTGTCGGACCTGCCGGTGAGATCGAGCTTGCGGAAGGTGTCATCGTTGCAAAACGCCATATCCATCTTGATACGAAGACTGCCGAGGAATTCGGACTTTCCGACAAGCAGATCGTTTCTGCAAAGGTAGAGACTCCCGACCGTTCCCTCATCTTCGGGGATGTCGTTGTGCGCGTTTCGGACAGTTATT
Organism: Oscillospiraceae bacterium; assembly: GCA_017828855.1. Lineage (GTDB taxonomy): Bacteria > Bacillota > Clostridia > Oscillospirales > Ruminococcaceae > RUG11783. The sequence continues at coordinate 8,726 of JAFZZV010000210.1, forward strand.
CTCCCGCGATGCACGTCGATACCGACGAAGGAAACGCCGCGGGGATCGCAGGTACTCCAGAGGTCACGATCATCAAGTAAAGTTCAGCAGGTAATTTCACGGTGCAGCTGTCTCAGGATGGCTGTACCGTTGTATTTTATACGTCGTTTTCTGTTGTTTTCCGGAAGCGGCTGTTTCCTTGAATAATTGAAGTACCCCTAATATAATAGGAAAAGGATCTTTCCGGACGGCGGAAAGATGGGCAGAGCCTGCGCGATGCGAACCTGCGAACCAGGTCAGGGCGGGAACGCAGCAGCCTTAAGCTTGCGTCGCGTGCGACGCAGTCAACTTTGCCTGTCTTTCTTCCGTCCGGTTTTAGCGGAGGCCAATTTGAAGCTCGCACTCTACAGGAAATACCGTCCTACTCAGTTCAGCGATGTGGTCGGGCAGGAAGATATAGTCACTGCCCTGCGGAACCAGATCGCAGCGGGACGTACGGGGCACGCTTACCTGTTCACCGGTGTAAGGGGAACGGGAAAGACCACTGTTGCCAGGATGCTGGCCAAGGCGGTCAACTGTCCCAATACCAGAGACGGAGAGCCTTGCGGTGAGTGCGAGATATGCAGAGGAATAGACAGCGGTTCCATCCTTGATGTCACAGAGATAGACGCCGCTTCGAACAACAAGGTCGACGATGTCAGAGATCTTCTTGACGAGACTTCTTATACGCCGGTCATCTGCCGTATGAGAGTCTACATCGTTGACGAGGTGCATATGCTCACCATGCAGGCCTTCAATGCGCTGCTCAAGACGCTGGAGGAACCCCCGCAGCATGTCATGTTCATCCTTGCGACCACAGAGGTGCAGAAGGTCCCTGCTACGATTCTTTCAAGATGCCAGAGATTCGATTTCCGCAGGATACCCGAGGAACTGATCGCCGGCAGGGTCAGATATGTTGCTGACCGGGAAGGGATTTCCGTCACAGATGAGGCGGCTTCCCTCATAGCCAGGCTTGCGGACGGTGCGCTGAGAGACGCGCTTTCTCTGCTTGACACGTGCGCGTCTCTGGACGGGAACGTCGACGAGGAAGTGGTCAAGAGACTGGCAGGCGTGACGGATAGAGGATATCTCTTCGATCTCGCCGGATGCATCAGGAACAGAGATATCACCGGGGCTCTCGGGATCGTATCGGAACTCTACAACAACTCAATGGATCCGGTAAGGCTGCTTCCCGAACTGATAAGGCATTACAGAAACCTTCTTATGGTCCGGGTTGGAAAGATAACGCTGAATGACTGTTCCTCAGACATGCAGCGCAGGTACGAAGAAGTCAGCGCAGACTATTCGGAAGAAGAGATACTTGACTGTCTTGATGTGCTCAGCGAAGCATCCGACAGGATGGCCAGGTCTCTCGACAGGGAGATAACGCTGGAGCTAGCGGTGATAGCGCTGGCCGGGGGCAGAGGGACAGGCAGAAAGAGAGATATTTCGTCAGTGCTTGGATCCGGATCCGGACAGAAAGAACGCCCGAAGACCGGCATACATGACGCGGGTCCGGCAGTAAAGCCGGAAAGGACATCGGAAACGCGGAGAGAAGAAGTCTTCAGCGATGCGGCGCAAAACGCAGATGCAGATGCGGGATCGTCTGACATAGGATCCGAAGTTGTAATGGATACAGCACCGGCAGCAGGAAGATCTGCCGGTATCCTGGACAGGTGGGATGACTGTGTGGCTGAGATCAGGGAGAAGAACCGCACGCTCGGGGCTCTGCTTAAGAATTCCGTGGCGCATCTGACCGAAACACACCTGCTGATAGACGCTAACCCGATGGCTATCAAGTTCATCAGGGATAACGAGGACAGCAGGACTACAATAAAGGAAGCAGTAGCCTCGGTCACCGGGCTCAGGCTTCCAGTTGGTCCCTGGAGGGACAGCAGCAAAAAAGAAAAAGAAGAAGATGACGACGGCCTGGATGAGTTCCTCAAAATGGCAGAAGAGGCCGGAGTTGAAGTTGAAAGGGGATAAGGACAATGAAGGCCAGGGTACCGGACGGATACGGAAAACAGAGCCGCAGCCAGATGCTTGAGCGTCTGAACCAGATGCAGGCGGAGATGGAGGCTGCGCAGGCCGAACTCTCAGAGAAGGAGTACACCGCATCGGCGGGCGGCGGAATGGTAGAGGCCACAGTAAACGGTTCGCACAAAGTCATCTCGGTAAATATCAAACCCGAAGTGGTCGATCCCGATGATACCGAGATGCTCGGGGATCTGGTCGCCGCAGCTGTGAATGCAGCTGTAGAGGAGGCTACAAAGGATTATGAGAGCAGGATGGGGGGAATAACCGGAGGTCTTGAGATCCCCGGACTGAGGTGAGCTTATGGCGAACATAATACCTTCCCTGGACAAACTGATAGACTGCTTCGCAGCGCTTCCGGGAGTCGGAAGGAAATCCGCCTCAAGGTTTGCATACCATATCCTTGACATCCCGGAAGAGCAGGCGCTTGAGTTCTCGGATGCCATAGCCGAGGTGAGGAGGAACGTCCATCAGTGTCCGGTCTGTCACAACCTGACGGATACCGAGGAGTGTTCTATCTGCAGCGATCCGGAACGGGACAGAAGCATGATCTGCGTCGTGGAGAGCCCAAGAGACGTAAGTTCCATAGAAAAGACCCGGGAATACAAGGGCTTGTATCATGTGCTGCACGGACTGATCAGTCCGCTGGACGGGATCGGACCTGAACAGCTGTTCATAAAGCAGCTCATCACAAGGGCGGCGGACGATTCGGTCAGGGAAGTCATCATGGCGACGAATCCCACCGTGGAGGGGGAGTCCACAGCCATGTATATCTCAAAGCTGATAAAGCCGCTGGGAGTCAAGGTGACCAGGCTTGCCACGGGCGTTCCCGTAGGCGGAAACCTGGAGTATGCCGACGAGATGACCCTCTACAAGGCACTGGAGGGCAGAAGCGAGATCTGAAAGGAGAGAGTGATCTGTGGCTGCGGACAGAAAGAACGGCAACAGGACCATAGCTGAAAACAGAAAAGCGCGCCACGATTACTTCGTCCTGGAGAGCTATGAGGCGGGCATAGAACTGGCGGGCACAGAGGTGAAGTCCATTCGCGCCGGAGGCGTCAACCTAAAGGACTGTTACTGCCGGGTGGACAACGGTGAACTTCTGGTCTACGGCATGCACATCAGTCCGTATAATAAGGGAAACATTTTCAACAAGGACCCGCTCAGGACGAGAAGGCTCCTGATGCACAAGAAGGAGATCCTGAGACTGTATTACCGGGTCAAGCAGGACGGTCTGACACTGGTCCCGCTGTCCCTTTATTTCAAGGGAAGCAACGTCAAGGTCCAGGTCGGGCTCTGCAAAGGCAAGAAGAACTATGACAAGCGCGCCGCAGAAGCAGAGCGGGAGATGAACCGCGAAGCCGACAGGGCGATGAAGATAAGGAAATAGGAGAGGAACAATGGCTAACCCAGAAGTCACCATCACGATGAGATCCGGAGAGGTCATGAAGGGCGTGCTGTATCCGGAAACAGCGCCTCAGACAGTGGCTAACTTCATAAGCCTTGCCAACAGCGGATTCTATGACGGGCTGATCTTTCACAGGGTCATACCGGGATTCATGATCCAGGGAGGCGACCCGCAGGGCATCGGTATCGGAGGTCCCGGATATTCCATAAGAGGAGAGTTCGCCGGGAACGGTTTCAAGGGGAACGATCTGGCTCATACGACAGGGGTGCTGTCCATGGCCAGGTCACGGCATCCTGACTCCGCCGGAAGCCAGTTCTTCATCATGGTGGATGACGCGCCGCATCTGGACGGACAGTATGCGGCATTCGGCAGGATAACCGAGAACATAGATGCAGCCATAGCGATCGCAGGAGTTAAGAGAGATCTCAATGATAAGCCTCTGGAGCCTCAGACTATAGATACCATCAGGGTCGAGACTTTCGGAGAGGAATACGGAGAGCCGGAAAAGCTCAATATGCGCTGAGACATCAGGGGGTGTAAAGGTTTCGACGGGGATTTCGAAACATGGGCAGCGGGCAGCGGCGGAGATAACGCTTTAAACTCTCCACAAAAAATAACTGACAACAATCCTGTTGCCATAGCGGCTTAATGCCGCTCGTCGGGGTATGTGAGACCGCATAGCTTATTCCGGCGTAGAATCATGCGGTGAACGTGAACAGGTCAAAGCTTTGAGATCTGTCATGTAAAACATGAAGCTACCGGACCTGAAGCGCGTATGTCCGCGTCAGGCGAGGGAAATCCAAAAGGCATACTGCGCCCGGAGACACCTGTGCGGACAGATTTTCGGACAGGAGTTCGATTCTCCTCACCTCCACCAGAAATACGGTATGAGGACACCATACCTTAAAGTACGCGGAAAACGTATGGAGTGTCCGGACTGGAGTTCGGTATCATGGTCGATACTGCGGCTGTGATACCGAAAACTTGTTTTTTGCGGTCAGTGACCGGTCATAGCAGGGAAAAAGTGACATGAATGTTTTTGACAGACTAAACGTATTTTTCAAGAGGGCAGCGAGTTCGAGCATCAAGAAGATGTACGGATTTGCAAAGGACATCCATAACGAGACGGGAAAACCGGTCCCGTTCATTCTTGCCGATATGGGACTGTGCATCCTCAGGTACGGCATAGGGTACCAGGAGTACAGGGGATACGGCTTTGTGTATAAAAACGCACG
>JAFZZV010000211.1 GCA_017828855.1 Oscillospiraceae bacterium
GAATATGGGACGGTACGTGGTTGTATTGCCGTCTACCGTGCCCTCGTCCCAGCCAATGAATTCGTATGTATACTTATTATCGTCGGGCCTCGTCGGCTCATCCCCTTTATAGGACGGCTCTTCTTCACCGGTGAGATAATTGTCCTCATACAGGATCTTATCCTGGTAATCCAACCAGATCACCGTGTGTTGCAGATATGAGGCCCGAAGATCATGTAGGGATGACCAGTTTCAGCAGTGATGGCATCCTCGACTTTGTATTCTGAGTTTACTTGCTTGTATCCTTTGGTAGCTTTGTCTTTGTTATAGAACAGAAAAGAATGAACGTCAGAGGTGGAAACAGTCAATTCTCCGTTGTCATTCTTAGTCACGTTGATCATCAGCCTGTAAATATTCTGGGAATATGCTATGTAATCGGGGGTAGGATCCGGCAGATATGACTGGACGGTGTAGCAATACAAACCCGGATGCGTGAAGGGAAACTGCAGAAGAAGAGTCATATATTCTGAATACACGTTGAAGAGGTATGACTCCGAGGGCCCGCCGGAGAGGCCTCCTGTCGGTTTGGGATAATTCTCGCTTTCGGGCGTAAGCGTATACTGGAGCGTACTATAGGCCTGAGGAGGTGTCACATCCCATATCTGGCTGACTTCCACTCTCACCGTATAAGTGTCCGACCCCTCGGCAGCAACCGGAAAACCGCTGACGGTACCGAGCGTGACCAGCAGGATCAGCAGCAAACATGTGATTCTCTTCATTAAAAGACCTCCCCCAAAGCGGTGCATCCTAATGGCAATACACCTCAGAGAACAACCATTTACAATTTTAATAACATTAACATATTACGAGCCTGACAGCAATTGAGCATCTCAGACACTGATATGTTCTGACCCGAAAAAAACGGTCCCGTAACTGAACGGGACCGCTGCGACGATAAAAATGTTGTGATCAGGATCTTTTTGCTGCTGCAGCAGCTTCCTCTTCTACTTCCTGAGTATAGGGGATCTCCATCCTGTGGGGATCTGCGAGCATCTTGCTGACATATGTGAACACATTGGCGAAATAGTGACCTGAGCAGATCCTTTCGTCCATCACGACGCCCAAAGGAATGCATCTTTCAAGCTCGATGCCGTTCTTTGTCTGGTGAGGGATGTCTCTCATGTTGCCCATGGCAATGCCGACGCTGGTGGTGCCGAACTCATACAGGTGATGATAGATGTGGTTCGTCCTTATGCTGGCAAGGTTGGTGATAAGGAAGCTGGCGTGGAACGGCAGCGCGTCTATGAGCGCTTTGGGAAGTATTCCATGCTTGTCAAGGAAGAGGATCAGGTTGACGAAGAACTTTGCCAGAGCGCCTCTCCTGACTATGAAGTTGACTATCTTGTCCAGACCGGTCTCGCTTGCGGAGTCCCTGCTGGCAGCCACATAGTCTTCTATCTTCTGCTGGATATCAAAAATGGTGTCGTTCTCGGGCTCGAAATAGACCTTGGAGAAGACGTCGGTGCTGGAGCCCGGCCTCAGGACGACCATTGAAGCGCAGAAGCAGTTCCTGTCGTAGATCTTCTCGTTGACGACGAACCTGTTGAGGAGCGGATACTTAGCCGCGGCTCTTGTATAAGCTGCCATGACGAGTCCGAGATAGCTGATGCTCTTTCCCTCTTTTCTCTTCTCGTTCATGTACTGCTTCATGGGCTCAACCGGGATATCGACAGTGATCATATTCTGCGCGTCGTATCTGTATTTGAGCACGTGAGGGAAAAGGAAGTAGTTGGAATCGCCTACCTTGGCGAGTGTTCCGTCAGGTCTTCCCATCGTGATTTCTCCTTTCAGGACTCTTTTACATTCTCTTCGATATATCTGAACAGATCGCCGACGGTCTTGAGCAGCACGAGCTCTTCCTCCGGGATCTCATCAAGTTCAAACTCTTCCTCCACCACGTTCGTGAGCTCGATGAGCTCGAGTGAGTCACAGTGAAGATCGGTGACGAAATCGGTCTCGGGAGTGATCTGATCCTCTTCCACTCCGAGTTCCCTGCAGATAAGGTCTTTTAGAGTATCAAACATTAATTTTGTTTCCTCCTGTCGTTTTGATTGCGACTGAAACAGGATTTATCATCCTGACTAACCTTTATTTAGCATAATCGACATAACAATGCAAACATTTTGATGCAGAAAGTACAAACATTGTATATACAGACTTATTTGCGGTTCCCGATATATGCGCTTTTGGCGATTTTGATGAAAATGAGCCTGAAAAGTGATGCTGTATAAGTGAAAAAACCAACAGAATAATTTATAATGTAACGGTGGAAAAACACAGCAAATCATCAAGAGGAGATTATAAAATGAAATACTTTGATTTCCAGGGAGAGAAGATATCCAGGCTCGGATTCGGGCTCATGAGGCTCCCGGTCATCGACGGTGATCAGTCCAAGATCGATTACGACAAGGTCGAGAAGCTGTTCATGTATGCGTATGAGCACGGCGTGAACTACTACGACACCGCTTTCCCCTATCACAACGGATTCTCCGAGAAGACTCTCGGAAACATCCTGACGAACAACCACCTGCACGGCAAGGTGAACTGCGCCACCAAGCTCTTCACCCTCGTGATCAAGCAGCCGGATTTCGATCCCAGAAAGATGCTGGACGAGCAGCTCAGCCGCCTTCAGACAGACCATATCGAGTTCTACCTCATGCACGGTCTGAACAAGGATCAGTGGGATTATCTCTGCGAGCATTTCGACATCAAGAACTATCTCAGGGACCTCAAGAGACAGGGAGTCCTCGGACATCTCGGATTCTCCTTCCACGACACGTATGAGAGCTTCACACAGATCCTCAACGATTTCGAGTGGGAGTTCGCCCAGATCCAGTACAACTATCTCGACCACGAGATCCAGGCCGGAGACAGGGGCCGCGAGTTTGCCCTCAGCAAGGGAGTTCCGCTCAACGTCATGGAGCCCTGCAAGGGCGGCAGCCTCATATTCCCCAACTATCCCGAGATCGATGAGATCAAGGCAAAACACGGACTTTCCGACATCTCCAACGCGGAGCTCGCATTCTCCTATGTGTTCGACAAGCCCGGATTCATGGTGGTGCTCAGCGGCATGAACGAGATGGAGCAGATGGAAGAGAACATCCGCATAGCCGACAAGTATGACTACAACACGTTCTCCGATGAAGCCAATGCGGCGGTCGAGGAGATCAGGGACCTCATCGAGCATTCCGAGAACATTCCCTGCACCGGATGCAGATACTGCACAGCAGGCTGCCCGATGCAGATCCAGATCCCCATGGCTTTCAGTCTCTACAACGAGGCGCAGAAGTTCCGCAATCCTGCTTCCCAGAGGCGCAGCTACGACAGAGCCTGCGCTAACATCGCGGACTGCATAGAGTGCGGCCAGTGCGAGACCGCATGCCCGCAGCACCTGCCGATACCGGAGCTGCTCAAGAAAGTCAGAGAATACATGGAATGATATGAGCAACAGCGTCATCACCAGATCTCTCGTTGCAGTTCTTCCCTGTGAGGACTACTCGGAAGAGCGGGTCTACGAGACCATGAAAAAAGGAATAGACATGATCGGAGGGATAGGCAGTTTTGCCTGTCCTTCCGACAATATACTGGTAAAACCGAATTTCCTCCACACCAGCGAGGAATCCGCCGCTGTCACCACCAACCCGTCGGTGATAAAGGCGATGCTGAGGATCCTGAACGAAGCCGGATACGGCAGCGTCAGGTACGGTGACTCACCCGGCATGGGAAGCTGCAGGTCTGCTGCCGCTGCGCTGGGACTTACGGACGGGCTCTTCGGGGCAGACATAGCCGATATGTCGGAAGCTGTTAAGGTCGACTTCCCCGAGGGCAGGACCGCGAGACAGTTCTGGTTCACAAAGGAGATAACCGAAGCGGATTCGGTCATAAGCCTCTGCAAGATGAAGACACATGCGCTTGAGAGGATCACCGGTGCTGTAAAGAACGTGTACGGATTCGTGTGCGGCAGACACAAGGCTGCCGGTCACGTGAAGTATCCCAACGACGTGATCTTCGCAAAGATGCTCACAGACATTCACAGAGCCGTGAAACCCAAACTGCACATAATGGACGGTATCATCGCCATGGAGGGCAACGGGCCATCATCAGGGGATCCCGTTCCGATGAAGGTCATGCTGTTCTCCTCCGATCCTGTGGCGCTGGACACGGTGTACTGCTGGCTGATAGACCTGGATCCGGCTCTTGTGCCGACGAACGTACAGGGACAGAATGCCGGTATAGGCACGTTCGACGAGCGCAGGATAGACGTGGTCACCGAAGGAAGTGACGGAAATGCGGAGAAGATCGGCAGAGACGAACTGTTCCGCAGGTACGGGAACCCGTCCTTTGACGTGGTGAGGAAAGGCGGGCTTAAGTCGTTCCTCAGTCTTTACTCCAGGATAATGACGAAGCTCACGAAGCCTGTCATAGACACGGACAAATGCGTGCACTGCGGCATATGCGTTCAGAACTGCCCTGTTCCCGGAGGAGCCGTTCACTTCGAAAACGGAAAAGACAGCCCTCCCGTATACGACTATACGAAATGCATCCGGTGCTTCTGCTGCCAGGAACTCTGCCCGTCAAAGGCGATAAAGAAGAGGTAGGTATTGAAAGAAAGAATCCACGCGCTTGCTGAGAGGATAAGAAGCTGGCTTCCGACATTTCCTCAGATGATAGCATTTCCGATAATACAGACCGCGGTATACGAGATCACCAACAGGTTCTCTATATACGGGAAGTGGTTCCCGGTATACTGCCGTCTGGATGAGATGATACCTCTGGTGAAGTGGTTCATCATCCCGTATCTGTTCTGGTTCCTGTATATCTTCGGGACGGTGA
>JAFZZV010000212.1 GCA_017828855.1 Oscillospiraceae bacterium
GGGTTCGCCGAGATATATCGGGGACCCTATGATCACGCTGTCCGCGCTCAGGATCTTCTCGATGACCGGAGACAGGTTGTCGTTCCAGTAGCATTTGTTCCTCTGTGCACCTTTGAGCTTGCACGCAAGGCAGCTCCTGCAGCCTGTGAAATTCAGACTGTAGAGATCGATGTATTCGGTCTCGGCTCCGACCGATTCGGCGCCTTTCTGCGCTTCTTTGAGCATAAGATCGGTGTTCCAGTTCTTTCTGGGTCCCGCGTTGATGATCACGGTCTTCATGTAGTTCCTCCTTACATGATCAAGCTTCGGATGTCCGGAACGGCGCTTTTCCGTGTGCGTTCCGTCTGTTCTTTTCTCCTTCAATTATATCATCCAGGAGATCCGGATGAACTGATAAGAGGCTATGACATCAAAACAGTCATAGCCCCATTTTATAGATGCCGTCAGGTTTTCCTCATCACTTGAGCAAAGGCAGATTGCAGCGCTTGCACCTGTCGGCAGTGACAGGGTTCTTCGCGCCGCAGCCTACGCAGTGAAGCGCGTCGGCTTTGGTCTTGTCATAAAGCTCGTACGGGAATGCGAACTGCGGGTGATAGCGGAAACGGTCTCCGACCTTGAGATGGTCCCAGGCCCAGATCACGCCGTGATCCGTCTCGACTATCTTCTTCGTCTTTCCGTCCGTGGTCTGCACCACGGTGATATAGTCATAATCAAGTGAGCGTTCTCTGTTTCCCCTGTTATCGGTCGACTTGTCCGCACGTTCCCTTGTGTATCTGTTCGTGACGACTGCCTCATAGGAGTTTTCCGCCCTGCTGGTGATCAGGCTGTATATGGCGAAAGCCAGGAATACGAGCGAAACGATACCACCGGTACGGGTGGCTTCAGCGATCTCCATCTTGCCCGTGACGGAAGCGTACAGGAAGAAGCCTATGAGCGGGATCGGCACTATGAACAGCATGGACAGCTTCGAGATGCCGCGCGTCTTTCGCACGGCTGCAAGTATCTCGGGATCATTCACCCTGTCTGAGAACCCGGGAGCAGGGATCCCCTCCCTCACCGCGCCGTTTCCGGCATAGACCGGAGCCTGATACGGCTGCTGTACGTACACCTGCTGCTGAGGCGCGTACGCCTGCTGTACCGGCGCTGAATATACTTCGGGCGTAAGTCTTGAACCGCATCTAACGCAGAATACGTCGTCGGGGTTCGCCGGCTGGCCGCAGTGCGGACAGAAGTTTGCCATGTTCTTAACCTCACTGTTCGGATCGCAATTTGTTTCTGTTTTTTCTTAATTATACACGAAATCTCCTGTCTTTTTCCGTATCCGCTTTTGCCGCCTGCTCGGTTATAATATGCTTAGCATACCGATATAACATCTCATCTGTCAGGTGACCGCAATGTACAAAGTTTATGTAAAGAATCTTGATAACAGAGAGCTCTCCTATCCGGAAGGCACGGACGTCGAGACCGTCCTTAAGGATGTGAGGGATGAGCTTCCCTTTCCCGTATATGTATCCAAGCTGGACAACGCATACAGGGCACTGACGCACAAACTGACTCACGATTCGGCTATAGAGTTTCTGGACCTTCGCAACCAGGAGGCATGGCAGGTATATCAAAACAGCCTGATACTGATCTTCATAAAGGCGGTGCATGACGTTCTGGGAAAGGACGTAAGGGTCAACATCCGCAACGCCCTCAACAAGGGCATCTTCGTGACCATGTCGCACAGGGCGGACGCTGAAGACCTTGACAGGATCGAACAGCGCATGCGCGAGATCACCGACGCCGACATTCCCATCACCAAGGAGCACTACACCAAGGACGGCGCCATGATAGTCGCCAGAAAGCAGCACATGACCGAGACCATGAAGCTTCTGGAGAGCATCACAAACATCGACGACGTCCAGCTCTACTCTCTGGATGACGAGCAGCAGATCTTTTACAACATACTGGTCCCCTCAACAGGATATATACAGTATTTCGGGCTGAGGCAGTACAGAAGCGGCCTGATACTGCAGTACCCGCAGCAGAGCGACCCGACGCGGGTAGCCGACTATGTGGAGCAGCCCAGGATGTATGAGGCGTTCTCGGAAGCCATCAGATGGGGGCATCTCATGGAGGTCAACCATGTCTGCGACCTCAACGAGAGCATAATAGAAGGCGGGGTATCGGACCTGATACTTCTTCAGGAGGCGCTGCACGAGAAGAAGATCAGCGACATCGCGGACATGATCAAGGAAAAAGGAAGCCGCGTGGTGCTTATCTGCGGACCTTCTTCCAGCGGCAAGACCACCTTCGCGAAGAGACTGTGCATACAGCTTAGGGTCAACGGCTTCGACACGCTGTACATTGGTACCGACGACTACTACAAGGAGTTCCACGAGAGAGTCTACGACGAGAACGGCGAGCCGGATCTGGACTCTATAAAGGCCATAGACACTGAACTGTTCCGGGATCATATCAAGGCTCTGCTCAACGGTGAGGAAGTTGACATCCCCCGTTTCGATTTCTCGATTCCGGGCAAGGTGTACGGGGAGAAGATCACCAGGCTGCACAAGAACACCCTGCTGGTCATAGAGGGCATCCACGCGCTCAACAGGGAGATGACCGACAACATCCCAGATGAAGACAAGTTTAAGATATACATCTCCCCTCTCACGCCGATCTCCATAGACCATCACAACCGCATATCGGCAACCGACGCGAGGCTCCTGCGCAGGCTCATCCGTGACAGCAGGACCCGCAACAGCGATGCCGCCGAGACCATACGCTTATGGCCCAAGGTCAGGGCCAGCGAGGACACCAGTATATTCCCATACAACTCAGAGGCTGACGTGTTCTTCAACTCGAACTGCATCTATGAAATAGCTCTCATAAAGAAGTACGCCGAGCACCTCCTCAAGAGAGTCAAGAGGACTCAGCCGGAGTACGCCGAAGCCCAGCGCCTGCTGGACTTTCTCAAGTTCTTCGACGTGCTTTACGAGGACATCGATATCGCAAACAACTCCATCATCCGCGAGTTCATCGGGGGTTCTGTTCTCGTGAAATGACCGGATTTCCCAAAGCCGCCTAAAACGCCCCGCTTATCTTTTTTGATCTAGTACAAACAGCAGGTGGCCTGCTGCGATGAGGCTGAACTACTCTTTTTAGACAGTTGACAATTAGCCAATTGTTAGTATACTAATATTAGCTAATATTCGCGGAGGTGATAATAATGGTTGAAGCTACTGCTACTGCTACTGAAATAAAGAACAACTTCGGTAAGTATCTGGAAATGGTCATCAGAGGAAACGAAGTCATCATTACCAAGAACGGAAAAGAAATAGGAAGGTTCATTCCCAAGGCACAATCCATCTCTTATCTGACTGATTCACTGACCGGTATCATCAAAGGCAATTACGACCTCAAGGAAGAGAAAAGAAAGGCGTTAGAAACGAAACATGCGTTGTCTGATTGATGCAAACATCATTCTGGATGTATTAAGCAACAGAGATATCTTTGTTGATGACTCATCTAAAATATGGAAACTGTGCGAGGTCGGTCAGATCGAAGGTTATGTTTCAGTCCTTACTTTTGCA
>JAFZZV010000018.1 GCA_017828855.1 Oscillospiraceae bacterium
ACAAGGGTCTTCTCACCCGAAGTATATATCTCCCTTCCGGATTCCACAGCGAAATCGTTCCTTGCGGTGTCAGAGTAAAGGCAGAGCGTCACTATGATGAAGAACGCTGACAGCAACGCTGATATGAACGCGCTCTGTGCAGTCTCCATCCCAAAAGCCCGGAACATGAAGAAGCAGATGAGCGTGAACGCTATTGTTGAAAAAACCGCCTTGAGCCACCAGGGAAGGAAATAGTAATGGGACTCCCTGAGAGCCCTGACGCTCACCTTTCCGGTCTGACCGTTCACCGCCGCCATCAGGTCACCTTTGCATATATAGTAGACCGGCAGCAGCACCGGGAGCCTCACGGCGGAGCTGACGTCTGCGTCCACATCCACAGCTCTGCTCTCCAGGACCTTCCTCACGAAGGGAGCGTATGCTGTCTCAGTCTCCGCCTTTGCCCTTGACGCGACGTCCGCCTGCGGTATGTCGGCAGTCTTTACTCTCTGGCCGGCGACATATGCAAAATCGAATTCCTCAAGCTTTTCGGTATCGAACGGCTCCATCCCGTCCAACAGAAGGTTGTCCAGCTGACTGGACCTGTTCACAAACTCGTCTCGAATAAAGCCTTCACAGCGGTATTTCCTGAAACCATCCATCCTGGAGACCTGCATGTGCACCGGCCCACGGATCATCTCATACGGCAGGTAGAAGCCTCTGAGCTCATTTACTATACCAGACAGTTCACTGGCTTCCCTCTTCCTGCGATTCCTTCCGCACCAGTCCCTGAGCGCTGCTTCCGCATCTCTCTGAGTCAGCGCGAACGGGATCACGCTCTCCGGCATGTCCGCGGCGTCCAGATAATCTGTCCTGACAAGACTCCTCCCGCAGAACGGGCAATTCGACATGGCCTCCCCTTCCTCAAAGAGGATCTCCGCCCCGCAGCCGCTGCAGTTTGCCTGAAACAGCCTGAAGTTCTTCACTGACTCCCTGAGCCTGCCGGCCTGCAGTTCGCGGAAGCCCTGCTTCTGTCTGAGCGCTTCGCCGATCTCGACGGTACCCCCGCAGTATCCGCAGCGGTACTCCTGCCTGACGATGTCAAAGCTTGCAGGTCCCCCGCAGTTCGGGCAGTGGATATCCGTTATCCTGTTTCTCTCAGCCATTCCCGTCTCTCCTTCGGCTCGGTGCCAGTCTGCCTTCCTCTGCAGGGTAGCGAACCGCATTCTGATACAGATAAATGATACCACAAAAAGGGAGAGATCCCGCCGCCCTGTTCCGGGCTAAAGGATCTCTCCTGCTTAGTGATCTTTCAGGCAGTCCACTTTGCGAACTCTTCGTCGGTGGCGAGCACCTTGTGTGTCTCGCTGAGGACATGCTCGTGTCCGTTCTCGTACACGACTCCCTCTTCGTCCTTGTTGTAGGACAGGGATGTGCGCTGTTTCTCCACGATCGGGTTGGGATGAGGTATCGCCGAGAGCAGCGACTTTGTGTATGGATGTATCGGATTTTCGAATATCTCGTCAGTCGTTCCGGTCTCGACGATGTGTCCGAGGTGCATGACCCCGATCCTGTCCGAGATGTACTTTACCATCGACAGGTCGTGGGCGATGAACAGATATGTCGTACCCATCTCATCCTGAATGTCTCTCATGAGGTTGACGACCTGCGCCTGGATCGATACGTCCAGGGCCGATATGCACTCGTCAGCGATGACCAGCTTGGGGTTCATGACCAACGCCCTGGCGATGCCGACGCGCTGTCTCTGTCCGCCGGAGAACTGGTGCGGGAACCTGGTCGACTGCTCGCTCGAGAGGCCGACCTTCTCCAGAACGTCGTTTACCCTCTCGTCTATCTCTTCCTTTGAACTGCAGATGTGGTGGATCTCAAGACCTTCCGCGATGATCTGCGAGATCTTCTTGCGGGGATTGAGGCACGCCATGGGATCCTGGAAGATCATCTGCATGTTGGTCCTGAGATACTTCTCATCCTCTTTGGAGAGCTTGCCTGAGATGTCTCTTCCGTCGAAGATGATTTTGCCGTCCGTAGGCTCATAGAGCCTTATGATCGAGCGGCCTGTCGTGGATTTTCCGGAACCGGACTCTCCGACCAGACCATAGGTCTCTCCTTCGTAGATGTCGAAACTGATGCCGTCCACGGCTTTTGTTGTGAAGCGGCGGCTGATCCTGAAATACTGCTTGAGGTTCTCTACATGAAGCAGAGGTGTTCTGTTTTCACTCATAAAGCTCAGCCTCCTTCTTCATCTTCTCTATCCTGACCTGAAGCTCTTCAGGCACATCTACTTTAGGTGCTCTGGGATCGCACAGCCAGGATGCCACCCTATGCTGTCCGCCGACATCGTACATCGGAGGTTCCTCCCTGTAGTCGATGTTCAGCGCGAATGGGTTTCTCGGTGCGAATGCATCGCCCTCTATCTTCTCCATGAGGTTCGGAGGAGAACCGGGGATGGCGAAAAGGCGTCTTGAGTTCGTGTCGACATCAGGCATGGAGCTCAGCAGTCCCCACGTGTACGGATGACGCGGATCGTAGAACACCTCGTTGATCCTGCCCTTTTCCACTATTCTTCCGGCATACATGACCGCGACATAGTCCGCGACCTTTGCAACGACGCCGAGGTCGTGAGTGATGTATATGACTGAAACACCCTTCTTCTTCTGGAGATCCTTGATGAGCTCAAGGATCTTCGCCTGGATCGTTACGTCGAGAGCCGTAGTTGGCTCGTCGCAGATCAGTATGTCCGGATCGCAGGCAAGCGCGATCGCAATAACAACACGCTGTCTCATTCCGCCTGACAGCTCGTGGGGGAACTGCTTGAACCTCTTGTCCGGGTTGTCGATACCGACCTCCTCCAGCAGTTCCATCGCGCGCTGCTTAGCTTCAGTGCGTGTGATATTATAGTGCTCTCTCATAGGCTCCATGATCTGCCTCCCGACCGTCATGGTCGGGTCAAGCGATGTCATAGGATCCTGAAACACCATAGCTATGTGTTTGCCGCAGTACTTGTAACGGATGTCCTTCTGGGACATCTTCACCAGGTCGACCTCCTGCTGCTCACCGTTCTCATCGGTGTAGCGGTAGATGATCTGTCCTGAGTTGATGACGCCGTTGCTGTCCAGAATGCCCATTATGGTCTTGACCGTGACGGATTTCCCGGATCCTGACTCTCCGACGATCGCGATGGTCTCTCCCTTGAACAGATCGAGTCTCACTCCTCTTATGGCTCTGACCGTTCCGTATGCTGTCTCAAAGGAGATGTTGAGGTCTCTGATGTACAGTACACGGTCGCTCTTGTTTCTCTTTGTGCTGTTCGTGCTTTCCATTGATACCCCTCCCTTACTTATTCAGCATCTTAGGATCGAAGGCATCCCTGAGACCGTCGGCAAACAGGTTGAAGCACAGCATCAGCACTGCCATGACGATGACGGGGATAAGCAGGATATGCGGGAAAGTGGTCATGGACTTATAGCCGTCCGAGACCAGCGAGCCCAGCGAGGCCATCGGTGCGGGAACGCCGAGGCCGAGGAAGGAAAGATACGCTTCCAGGAAGATGGCGTTCGGGATGGAGAACATGCTGGTGACGATGACCTGTCCCATGATGTTGGGGAGGATCTCTGAGAAGATGATCCTGAACTTGCCGGCGCCGAGGGTCCTGGATGACAGGACGAACTCCTGCTCCTTGACTTTGAGCACCTGGGCTCTGGCTATCCTTTCCATTCCGATCCATCCGGTGAGCATCAGGGCGAATATGATGGATACGATGCCTGCGGGGAGCACCATGCCGAGCAGCGTCACTATGACCAGCGTCGGGATGCCGTTGAGGATCTCCGCGAAGCGCTGCATCACGCTGTCTGTCATTCCTCCGAAGAATCCCGAGACGAGTCCGTACACCATTCCAATGACTATATCGATAACGACGGCTGCAAGAGCGATTATCAGCGAGACTCTTGTGCCTGACCATACTCTGGTCCAGATGTCACGGCCCTGCGTATCGCTTCCGAACCAGTAATAGACATCCTTGGCGTCCTGTTCCGCGTACTGGTCCTTTCCGTTGTGGTAACCGTCGAATATCCCGAGCTTCTCAAGTCCGGGAACGCGCGGGACCAGGCACTCCTGACCTCCGTGTATCTGCTTGTATGTGTAATCGTTCATCCCCGGGCCAACGATCGCCATCAATATGATGAATAATATGATGACGATGCCGATCAGGGCGCCTTTGTTCTTTTTGAAGTTGTTCCAGACGTCTTTCGCATAGGAAGTGGCGCTGTATGTCCTGTCTATGAGCTTTTCGCCCTCTTCATGGGCGAACTCAAAATCGTCATGGTGGAAATCATGATCTGTGTTAGGCATATCAGTTATCCTCCTTAGCGATGCGGATCCTCGGGTCTATGACGCCGTACAGGATGTCGACGAACAGCATGGTTACGATGTACATCAGCGAGTATACGAACGCGCACGCTATCGTGACATTGTAGTCGTTCTCCTGGATGGCTGTGATCATAAGGCGTCCGATCCCGGGTATCCCGAAGATCTTCTCGATGACGCTTGATCCGGTCAGCAGGTTGACCAGTATGGGTCCCATGACGGTTATGACGGGTATCATCGTGTTCCGGAGAACGTGACCGATGATCATCTTCCAGTCCTTGACGCCCTTGGACTCCACCAGCAGGATGTAGTCCGAGTTCATGACGTCTATCATCTCGCTCCTGGTAAAGCGGGCGATGTTTGCCGTAGGCGACACGCTCAGCGCTACGGCGGGAAGTATCAGCGATATGAATGGCTGGTCCGTGTTATACAGGATCGGCAGCCAGTTCAGTCTGTACGCTATAAAGTAACACAGCAGCAGTGCGCAGACATAAGACGGTATGCTCACTCCGAACACCGAGATGGCGGAGCAGAGGTTGTCTATCCACGAGTTGTGTTTGAGCGCCGCAAGTATGCCGAGCAGCAGCCCGGCGATAGTGCCTATGGTCATAGCCATGGCACCTACGGCGATGGATATGCCGAGGCGGTCCTTGACCATCCCGCTGACAGCGAAGTTCTTGTTTATGGCATATGAGACTCCCAGATCTCCCTTGAGCATGTTCTTGCAGTAAAGGAAGAACCGGGTGAGCAGCGGCTTGTCCAGTCCGTATTTGGCATACAGAAGATCCTTCTGCGCCTGTGTCAGTTTCTCGTCGTTGAACGGCGTACCGGGCATCAGGTCCATGAGGATGAACAGCACGAGAAGGATGACGAACAGAGTCGCCAGCGATATAAGCACTCTCTGGAGGATGTACTTTTTCATGAAAGCTCCTCTTCTGTTTCTTTTTTGTGGAAAAAGCCAGAGTGACCATCTCTGATCGCTCTGGCTTGATAAAGTTCTATGTCTTACTCTTCTGCTTTTTCTTCGTAGTGATTGATGTTGATAGACAGATAGAACAGATAACCCTGCAGACGATTCACGAAGCCTTCCTTATCCTTGTTGGCAGTGACCTGCTCGCCGGAGAGGATGACTGTGTCGATGTTGCCTGCTTCGTACTCCATAAGAGCGGTCTGGGTGTCCTCAAGGACACGGAACACGACCTTCTTGGCTGTGCCGGCTGCATCATACTGGTCGTTGAAGTAGTAGCTGGTGTTGCGCTCGAACTCATATGAGTAACCGGGTGTCCAGGACTTAAGGATGTACGGTCCGCAGTAAAGCATCGTCTCGGCTGTGGTCGCGTACTGGTCGCCCTGCTCGTCGATGAATTCCTTGTTGATCGGGAATGCGCTCGGGAATGCAAGGCAGGCCATGAAGATTCCGTTGGGTTTCTCAAGTGTCACCTTGAAGGTCTTCTCGTCGACGGCTGTCCACTCTTTAGCGAGCAGTACGTCGGAGATCCACCAGGAGTAGTCGGATGCCAGTTCTTCCGACATGATTCTGTCCCAGGCATCCACGAAGTCCTGAGCTGTTACGGTCCTGACGACCTTTCCGTTAGAATCATACCAGTTGGCGTCACTTCTGATCTTGAATGTGTATTCTGTTCCGTCGGCATTGGTCTCATAGCTTTCAGCCAGATCAAGCACCCAGTTGCCGTCAGCATCCAGCTCGGTGAGGCCGGATGTGAACAGTGTCTCAGCGACAAAGGACGTTCCGTCTGTCGCGTACTGATAGTCAAGATAGACGATATCGGTGTTGGTGATAAGTGTTACGTTGTCCTTTCCTACGATGTGACGATAGTTGTCAACAGCCGCAGGGTGGAACTGGATCCCGGAAATAGTGGGCCTGATGATCATAGCGCCGCCGGCCTGGAATACAGGGACGATGCCGTAGTCATCCTGTACCAGGACCTTTTCGGCCTGCAGGAACTTGGACCATCTTTCCGAAGGATCGGTGGTGGCTTCCGCCTCTTCTACGAGCTTGTCGTATGTAGCGCTGTCATATCTGCCCGCGTTGTTGGAATGGTTGTAACTGACATACAGATCCATGTAGGTCTGGGGATCGCCGTAGTCAGGGCCCCAGCGGGTCAGAGCGACGTCGTAGTCACCGGTGTCCATCAGGGAAAGTCTTTCTTTCTTCTGCTTGGCGACGAGGGTGACTTCAAAGCCGACCTCTTCAAGATAGTAAGCGATCTGCTCTGCGGCCTTGATGACGGAGTCGCCTTCATTGGTGCCGTAAAGCAGGTTGATTGAAAGGGTCTTTTTGCCGAGCTCTTTGCAGGCTGCGGCATAGGCTTCCTGTGCCTTTGCAAGGTCATAAGAGACGATAGGGCCCTGCTCCGCGCGGAAATCCTGACCGGTCACGGGGTTGGAGGCGAGATAGAAGGGGATGATCCCTTCCGCCGCAACGGAACCGTCGTTCAGCGATTTTACGAGGGAGGCTCTGTCGATCGCGTAGGACATTGCCTTTCTGACATTCTCATTCTGGAAAATAACAACGTCTTCTGCTTCTTCTTTCTTACCGCAGCTGACGCAGCATACCATCATAAGAAGTGCCAATAAAAGAGCGATAAACTTTTTCATTTTCACTTCCTCCTATAATCAGTAATTTTTACCCATTTTAGTCAGAAAGTCAATAATGATAGACATAATTCAGCGATTTAACGGGATAAATCGCTGTCGAGGACGGAATTATAGTGTATAAAGACACTGTTGAAGCATTAAAAAGTAACAAACCACTACCCGGAACGGCCTGCGGCCCTCATTTCCTTCCGGCTTTCGGTTTTCGGTATATGCATAGCTTTATCGGCAGGCTGCCGGGTAATCTATGCACGGTATCTGTCCCTCCCCTTATTGAAGGAAGGCTCTTGTCAGGGTATAATCGTCAGCAATAACTGACCTTTAAGGTCGGCTTATATTCGATATCGAAATGCTTATGAGAGGAACAGCAATGGTCAGCAGGAAGGATGAAATAAAGAACGCTTACCGTTCGCTCGGTAAGGCTCACAGTTTCTATGACGGCATGATCACCGGTACCACATTTGCCGGCAGGATCGTCGACAGGGCTGTCTGGCACATGGACAGAGAAGAGATCCTGGAGTATCAGTCAGGAGCCTTTGAGCCCATCCCCTCCGGATTCACCGGAAAGATACTGGAGGTTCCCGTGGGAACCGGCGTGCTTTCAGTCCCGGTGTGGAAGACTCTTCCGGATGCCGACATCACCTGTCTCGACTATTCCGAGAAGATGATGGAGTCCGCTTCATCCAGAGCGGAAGTAGCCGGCATTGGCAACATCACGTTCATGCAGGGAGATGTAGGCTCCCTGCCTTTTGAGGACGGGACCTTCGACGCCGTCGTATCCCTCAACGGTTTTCATGCTTTTCCGGATAAGGAAGCTGCATACAGAGAGACGTTCCGTGTACTGAAACCGGGTGGGATATTCACCGGCTGTTTCTATGTTGAGGGATCCAATATCCGCACCGACAGGATGATAAGGACTTTTTATATTAGATCCGGTTTCTTCACTCCTCCATTCGAGACAGAGGAAAGCCTCAGGGAAAGGCTGTCGTCTTCGTTCTCCGAAACGAACGTATATACAGTGGAGAGCATTGCCGTATTCAACTGCAGGAAGTGAAAACAAAGATCCTTCCTTCGTACAGGGATCTCCCTGATGACAACCAATATCCCCGGCAGCAGGGCGGATAATAACTGCATCAAGAGATCGACCGCTGAACGTTAATCCGTTCAGCGGTCTCTTTCTGTATATGGAGCGATCAACTAAGTTTCTCCGCAGTTTCTTCAGCTAGTTTCAGGTAATATCTGTACCTTTCGTCAGAACGGCTGTCGTACCGGTTCCCGATCATCACCCACTCGCAGTATTCATAGAACATAAAGTACTCCAATGTCCTTCGGTACTCGTCATAGGATATTCCGTGCTTTCTGACAAGCTCTTCAAAATAGCTGTCGATCGCATAGTTCCGGTCTTCTCCCGTCATGTAGAAGAAAGCGCCTTTCTCCTCGCGTCCGTGTGCGATCAGTCTGGCAACGGAGCTTAGATAAGGGAGGATCCCCCCGTATTCCCAGTCAATGAATACCGCTCGGTCACCAACGAGCACGTTTATGGGAAGAAGATCGTCATGACACAGGGTCCTGGGTGTCTCCCTGTATACCCGTTTGAATTCTCCGTAAACTTTTTCCAGCAGCTCCGAACCAAGGTACTTCCCTCTGTTCTCTATCCCCTCAAGAGCCCTTTCCATCGTGACTGCGGAGCCGTACAGATCTTCCCTCTGCCAGAACTCATCCTGCATTGCGGTAAGAGCTTCTATCACTTTCCTCAGTTTTTCCCTTTTACAGATCCTGAGATCCTCACCCTGGCAGTATTCAGTCAGAAAGTATGTCTCTTCTCCGTATTTAGCGGAACCGATAAATGCGGGCACATAAGGTCTTCTTTCTTTAAAAAAACATCTGTAGACTTCTGTCTCGTATGCCTTGGCACGCTTAAGCACATATTTCTCTCCTCCAGAATCGATGAGCCATACCGCATATTCATATCCGTCTTCTTCCGAGACGAACGCGCTTATTGCCTCTTCAGTTATCTGAGGATAGCCGAGCAGTGCTAGTATCTTTGTAAGTTCCGCTTTTGTCGGTATTGCTTTTCCTTCCATCTCGTTCTGTTCTCCGAGCTTTGAGCCTCGTACCTAAGATGTCGGCCGGCTCAGATGCTTACGGCGCTGTTTCACAGTGAATGATTCAGGGAGGAAGATTTTCTCTCCCTCCCTGTTGATCAAAATGTCTTTCTGTTCCTTTTCTCAGTTCTGTCTCGGGGGGAACGGGCGCGGGATCCTTCCGGACCACATGTCATAGGCTTTTTCCGGATCCATGAAAGGCATCGCGGTAGGATCGTTGAGGGACGCCATGACAGCCATATCCTCTTCGCTCAGTTCAAAGTTGAACACGTCGAAGTTGGAGATGATCCTCTCCTTGTGCGTGGATTTCGGGATCATGATAGTTCCTCTCTGGAGGTTCCATCTGATAACTACCTGAGCGGGAGTCTTCCCGAGCTTTTCAGCAAGTTCCATGATCGTCGGGTTCCCGAGCACGCGTTCTGTCCTTCCCGTGCCGCCGAACGGGCTGGCTGCCTCAGTGTAGATGCCCTTGCTCATGCAGAAGTCGAGACGCTCCTGATCCTGATTGTTGGGATCGATGTGGAACTGGTTGACTGCCGGCTCTATCTCGCACATATCGAGAATGACCTGAAGCTGGCGGTTGCTGTAGTTGGACACGCCGATGACCCTGGCCTTGCCTGCCTTGTAATACTCTTCCATGGTCTTCCATGCCGCGATGTTCATCTCATCGGTCATGGGGAAGTGGAGGAGCATCATGTCGACATAATCAGAACCGAGTTTTTCGAGAGTCTGATCGAAGCCTTCCGCGGTCTTTCCGGCAATGATGTCGGCGGGAAGGATCTTGGATGTAATGAAGATGTCTTCCCTGTTGAAACCGGCTGCCTTGATCCCGGCGGCGACAGATGCCTCGTTCTCATACATCTTGGCCGTGTCGATGTGCCTGTATCCGGCTTCCAGCGCCATCTTTACGGAATTGATGGTCTCCTCTCCGTCGGGAGTCCTGAAAACGCCAAGTCCCAGCATGGGGATCTCGACGCCGTTGTTCAGTTTCGCATAAAGCATGTTCGTATTTCCCTCCTGTTTTTTAGATTTTCTTATGTTAATGATACCATGTTCAGGTAATATTTGTTAAATGTATCCGCAAGCGCGGCACA
>JAFZZV010000213.1 GCA_017828855.1 Oscillospiraceae bacterium
AATCTCGGCCTTGAGACCGATATCATGTTTACCGGCGGTAAGGTCTATTATCTCGCCGGAAGGCAGGAGAATTTCCATCTCATAGGCTGAGTCATCATCACACGTTTTTATAGCCGCGTGGATTGACTTGAGTCAAAATGCGCGGCTTTTATATGCTTATGAACAGAAAAATCTTAAGACTGAATATCATAGTCTTCCTGTATAGCCTTGTCGCGAATCTCGCACACCCCGTCACCCCGACATTCATAAAGATGCTGGGGCTTCATGACTACATGTTCGGATTGGCGTTCGGGATGATGTCTCTGGCAAACTTTCTTTTCTCACCCTTCTGGGGCAAGATGGCAGAGAGGTTCGGACCGGCCAGGATACTCACCGTTACTCTTCTGGGGTATGGTGCTATGCAGTTTTTTTTCGGGATGTCGTCAAAGGAATGGCAGATATGCCTTGCCAGACTGTGCGGGGGATTCTTCATTGGAGCTGTTTCTGTGTCCGAGATAGTTTTTATTTTGAAGAACTCGGAGCAGTCCGGAAAAGACCTTGCTGTCATGACCATGATAAACTCCGTCGTATCACAGTTCGGATTCCTCATCGGCGGGTTCATCGGGACGATCGGTGTCAGGCTGACATTCATAGTACAGGCAGTCAGCCTGGCTTCCATAGGAGGGCTTGTTCTGCTGCTGCTCAGGGATTCTGAAACATCGACCGTAAACGTTACTGCATCTGATTTCAACCCATTTGCCGATTTTGCCGAAAGCAGGGACATCCTTTCCAGGTATATGATCCTGTTCCTTGCCATCGTGTCGCTCTCATCACTCGGAGCTACCTGTTATGAGCAATGTTTCAACTACTACCTGACCGACAGATTCAGTTTTCCGAGTTCATACAATGGGGTCATAAAGGCGATGATCGGCTTCGTGTCTCTTCTGACAAACTACTTTATCGCCATGAAGCTCATAAGGCGTACTAATACGGACAGGACCATAGTCTGGGTCTATGCCGTGCTGACATTAATGCTGCTCGGCGTGATACTGATCGGATCGCTGTATCCGTTCCTTATCGTCAATATCCTGTTTTTCGGGGTTAACTCCGTAGTGGCGACGATCCTTCACGACATGATAGTGAAGCACGAACCCGAACAGGCAGCAAAGGTCGCGGGTCTTTATAATTCTGTGAGAATGCTTGGAAGCGTCATCGGATCATTTGCTGCAGGATTCATATATGAGCTGAGTCCGAAAGCGGCATTTGTACTGAGCGCAGCTGCCATGTCTGCATGCATGATCATATCTTATCTGCACAGGAAAGAATCCGATTCAAGAGAAAGGTGATTATCTAATGAACCTCAATGAATACGTGTCCAGACCGTTTACCAGCTTTGATAAGGAATGGGCGCTGGTCACAGCCGGAGATATAGACCATTTCAATACCATGACAGTGAGCTGGGGAGCGATGGGAACGCTCTGGAACAAACCTGTCATCATAGTGTTTATCAAGCCGGTCAGATACACCGCTGAGTTTCTAGCTTCAAATGATCAGTTCACCGTCAGTTTTTACGGAGAGCAACACAGGAAGGCCCTCCGACTGCTGGGGACGAAATCCGGAAGGGACTCTGACAAGATCAGGGAGAGCGGGCTGAAGCCTGTCGCCGCTGGAATGTCTGTAACCTTCAGGGAGGCTGACAAGACTTTCCTGCTAAAGAAGATATACATGGCGCCGTTCGATCCCGACAGCGTCCCGCCATTCGCGCACGACCTCTACTACAAGGAAGAAGCGGAGCATTTCATCGTTATTGGGGAAGTCATCGATATCGTGGAGGAGAAACAGAATGAATAAGGTTGAGATAGATCTCATCACCAGAATCAGGTTCCTGTCCAAACTGGAGCACTTCGGAAACGATCTGCTGTTCATCGAGACAGTTGCTGATATGGAGAACAACGATTACAAACAGAAACTGCATCTTCTGTCAGCTGACGGAAGCTCTGACAGAACGGTCCTTGACTTCAGGAAAAGGATCAGCATAGATGTGCTTGAGGATGTCATTTTTCTCAGAGAAGGCGAGGCAGACGGGTTAAAGACCAGGGTCTCTGTTCTTGATACAGAAGGGAACGTAACGGAGAAAGCAGTCCTTCCTCTCTCGGTCGGTAGGATATCGGACTTCACTGACAGGTTCTATATAGCTGAAGCCACGATCAACATGAAATGTCCCGATTACCACATGATCAGCGAGGAAAAGAGGGATGAATATGCGCAGGACCTTAAGGATAATGAGGACTACATCGTTCTTGATGAGTATCCGTTCTTCTTCAACGGAGCAGGATTCATAAACGGAAACAGAAACAACCTCTTCCTGCTTGACAGGGATACGCTTGAGCCGAAGAGGATCGTTCCTCCTACGATGGATGTGGAATCCGTCACTGTCGACGGCAGAAAGATCTATTTCCTGGGGAACGACTTCGACAGTTTCAAAGGTATCTATTCCGACCTCTACTGCTACGATCTCGATACGGATGAACTCAGGAAACTATACAGTAATGACAGAGAGTATTACTTCAAGCGCGTGTTCTTCCTCAGAGGTAAACTGTATGTCATGGCTTCCGTAGAGGCTCTCATAGACGGCTCAAACATCTATGAGTTCAGGGACGGGACGCTGACTATAGCCAAGGAATCGGAGTGGATGTTCCACAATTCAGTCGGATCCGACTGCAAATACGGAGCTGTGAAATCTTCCGTGAAGCACGGAGACTGCATGTATTTTCTGACGACCGAGAAGGCGAGAACGCTTTTGGTCAGATTCGACGGAGAAGACCTGATCTGCATATGCACATACAGGGGATCCATAGATGATCTCACCTTTGTCGGAGATGAGCTCATCATCCTCGGAATGAAGGACATGAAGCTCATGGAAGTGTATAAGGTTGAGAACGGAGAAGCAGTGCAGCTCACATCGCTGAATGAAGAGATACTTAAGGACCGCTATATAGCGGATCCGGAAAGGTTCACTGTATTCAACGTGGATGAGGTCGAGGGCTGGGCGCTCAAACCTTACGGATTCGATCCCAATTGTAAATATCCCTGTATCCTGGATATCCACGGCGGACCAAAGTCTTCATACGGAGAGGTATTCTTCCATGAGATGCAGCTCTGGGCTTCAGAAGGCTATTTCGTGATATTCTGCAACCCCCACTGTTCGGACGGATACGGCAATGCCTTCGCTGATTATGTGGATCATTACGGCGCCACGGACTATGATGACATCATGAAGTTCGTGGACAGGGCTCTGGAACTGTATCCCCAGATCGACCCTGAAAGGGTCGGAGTCACCGGCGGTTCATACGGAGGGTATATGACCAACTGGATCATCGTACATACCGACAGATTCAAATGCGCGGTATCACAGAGGTCGATCTCCAACAGGCATGCGGATTTCTTCTATTCCGATTACGCTTTTGACTGTACTTACGAGAACGGTATCCCGCTCAATGACGATGCTCTGAAGCTTTTCTGGGACAGATCGCCGATCAAGTTCTGGGATAAAGCCAGGACCCCGACACTGTTCATACACTCCACTAACGATTACCGCTGCCCGTTCCCGGAAGCTCTTCAGCTTTATACCGCGCTAAAGATCAATGGTGTGGAGGCGAGGATCTGCGGCTTCAAAGGAGAGAACCATGAGCTCTCAAGAAGCGGCAGACCAGCACACAGATTGAGAAGGCTTCAGGAGATCACTTCCTGGATGGACAGATACCTCAAGTGATTCACTTTTTCGTGCACTTGGTATATCACTGTCAGACGTATGCATTTCGGTCAGATCGTCTTGTATATATCTAAAACAAATCCACATTGGGCTTCAATGTTCCTTCAAAATGCAGAAACAGGCCCAATGTGGATCCTTTTTATCCCTTTATTCTCTTGATTCTCGGCAAAACGCAGAGACATATACAAATCTCTCCGTACATACGGGTCATATTTGCACGTCTTCACATATAGTCAAAATCAACAAATAAATGATATAATCTTTATATATTAAAACGGAGGACTTGGGTGACCCCTTTATTCCCGGCACATGGCTGAATCACTGAAGGACAAAGCTTACGCAGTCATCAAGGAGAGGATACTGATATGCGAGTACGAACCTCTCTCCTTTCTGGATGTAGGCAGCATAGCGGAAGAACTGAATATAAGCAGGACTCCCGTGAGGGATGCCATCTCGCTTCTCGAGCAGGAAGAACTGGTCCAGATCATTCCCCGCCACGGGGTGATGGTGCTGGGCATATCTTCCGGTCTCATTAACGATATCATCAGCACAAGAAGGATAGTCGAACCGTATGCCGCGCGGACAGCGGCTGTAAAGGCGGATGAAGTCCTGATGATGAAGATGCGAGAGTCATTCACGCGGCCGAATGATGTGATGGCGGCGATAAGACTGGATCAGGATCTTCACAGATATATAATCTCGTGTACCGAGAACTATTACATCATCAACATGATGGAGAAGATATTCAACAACAGCTTCCGCATCATGCTTTCCGGGGCAACTATGCCGGGTGTGTTCGAACAGAGCAACAGGGAACACATAGCGATCATAGATGCGATCCTGGAGAGGAATCCGGACAAAGCTGAGAAACAGATGCTCCTTCATCTGTCACATGCGGAAGAGACCGAATATGAGGCGGCTGGGATGCTGATGAGACGCTGACCGGATAAGAAAACAGAACCGACAGAGGCAGGAATCTGAAATGGATATCCTGCCTTATTCTATGAAAAAGAGACGGATTATGCTAAAATAAGTTTTAGTATAAAGAGGAGGCATGTGATATGCCAAACAAGAAAGCAGAACAGAGAAAAGCCAGCAACAGAAGGATACTGGACAGTGCTCTGACTGAGTTCTCACAGAAAGGATTTGCCAGAGCACTTCTGGGAAATATCGCAAGATCGGCAGGCGTTTCGAACGGCATGATCACGCAGAGGTTCGGAGGCAAGGAGAATCTGTACTACAGCGTCTTCGTGGACCTCATCACGAAGTACCTGGAAGAGCTTGACGATGAGAACGGCTCCATGCACTCAATGCTGACGAAACTGGTAGATGACATCAAATACGGGGCAGCGGCGAAGACGGAACGGTTCCTCTTCGTATATGACCTTCTTATAAGCAGGGATTCTCCGGTGGATTCGTTTGATCAGGTAAGGGATCTTTTCGAAGGATCGGCGCTGTGCCGCAGGATGAAGGAGGCAATGGATGAGGGTCTGCTGAACCCCGAGCCGCCTTTTGAACTGATAAGGTCCTTTCTCATCTCAGCACTCGGGATCACGAAGATCTATAGCGATTCTGCAGTAGCTCTCCCGGATACTGATGGCTACATGTCTCTCCTGATGCCGAGAGAAAAGATGGAAACATCCAGCCTTGATGTCATGCGCTCCAGATTTACCGATGAGCTCATAGGACAGCTCTCCTCTGAATATGAGCATGTTATGATCTTCAATCTGGAGACAAGCAGGATGTCAGTAGGGGTAAAGAAAGGACTGTTCCTAAGCCTCCTTCCGCCGGATCCTTCTTCCACTTTCGATGAGAAGAGCAAAAGGTTTGCCGAGCAGGCGGTCCATCCTGATGACAGGGAGATGTATATCGAGTTTTTGAAGACCGACCGTCTTTTGAAGGAGTTCGTTCAGGGGAAGATCATCACGCTCAAATTCCGCACGATCGGTTCCGAAGTTCCGAACTATCAGGCAACTGTCAGGTTCAACAGAGTGGACAGCGAGGGACACTGGGTCACTCTGGGGATAAAGAACCTTGACTGGATCATCCATGACAAGAAACGCAGCGAGATCTCTCTGACAGAGGACAGGATCAGTTCCTTTGCCTCGGCCCTCTCTGATTCTTACAGCTTTATCGCATGGTTTGATTGTTCTGGTGACAAGATCAGTATCTGCAGAGCTGAAGGGCTTTTCCGAGAAGCTGCAGATAAAATCCCGGAGAAGGGATCCGGGAGAGAGTTCCTCCGAAGTTTTCTCTCATCCATGATCAAGGACGGGAAAAAGGAAGAAATACTGAAGTCGGCAGACGACTTGATCAACGGAAGTGCGGTATACGGCGGAAAGGTCAAGGTCATCACGTTCACCGCTGCCATCAACGTGCATACTTTCAGGTGCCTCCTGTCGGCGGCTTCCCCTGAAGGAGAGGACGGCAACGTGATGATAGGGATCATGGACATGGACAGGAATATCGAAGAAGAGACCTGAATGGATCCGTGCAATCACCGTCGCGTTTTGATATATTATCCATTAACCATTCTTGAAGTTATTGTTAGAAAGGACAGGAAGTCCGCTGTATGGCAACTATTTTCCCTGAGGGATACAGATCCAAACTCACGGTATATGAGACACAACAGGCGATAGTCACGATAAAGGAACTGTTCCAGAAGAATCTCTCCGAGCAGCTCAACCTCAAGAGAGTCTCTGCTCCTCTTTTCGTGGCAGAGAACAGCGGTCTTAACGACGATCTGAACGGGACCGAGAGAGCCGTATCCTTTGATGTGCCTTCCGCGGGAGGCATAAACTGCCAGATAGTGCATTCGCTTGCCAAATGGAAGAGACTGGCGCTCAAACAGTACGGATTTGAAAAGGGCACCGGCCTGTATACAGACATGAACGCTGTCCGCCGCGATGAGGAGGTCCTGGACAATCTTCACTCGGTGTACGTTGACCAGTGGGACTGGGAGAAGGTCATCGGCAGAGAGGACAGGAATCTGGACTATCTGTACGACACTGTCAGAAAGATCGTGCACGCTATTGCAGATACAGAGGAGCAGCTTTCGGAAGTGTTCCCGCAGCTCACGCCCAGAATATCAAGAGACGTTGAGTTCGTATCCAGCCAGGAGCTCGAGGACATGTGGCCGGATATAGACCCTGTGGAGAGAGAGTGCAGATTCGTCAGAGAGCATCCTACCGCTTTCATCTCGGGAATAGGCAATAAACTAAGAAGCGGGATAAGGCACGGAGGCAGGGCTCCGGACTATGATGACTGGGATCTCAACGGAGACATATTCTGCTGGGACTATATACTGGACCGGGAGGTAGAGCTGTCCTCGATGGGGATCAGGGTGGATGAGGTCTCTCTGAGAAAACAGCTTGCCGAGTCGGGATGCGAGGAGAGAGCTGAGCTTCCTTTCCACAGGATGCTGCTCAACGGAGAGCTGCCGCTGACGATAGGCGGAGGCATCGGACAGAGCAGACTGTGCCTCGTGATGATGGAATGTGCCCATATCGGGGAAGTACATGCGGGAGTATGGGATGACGAGACTAGA
>JAFZZV010000019.1 GCA_017828855.1 Oscillospiraceae bacterium
ATACATGCTCTCCGGAACAGAGAGCTCAGAGTCCCGCGGAGGTCAGGCCCGCTACTCCAGGACAAGAATATATCTGTACTGGAGCAAGGTCATTGCCTGTGAAACGGGAAGCCCGCGTTTTTAAACGTGGGTAGTTCACTTTTCCAGAGAAGCCTTGATGCGGTCGAACGTCTCTCCGCTGAGATCGTGCTCTATCTTGCACGCGTCATCCTCGGCAGTTTCCGCTGAGACGCCTATGGATATCAGCCAGTCCCGAAGCAGGCAGTGGCGTTCATAAACTCTATGGGCTATCTCCTCTCCCGCGTCGGTGAGCGTGATGCGCTTGGATTCATCCATGTCGATCATGCCGCCTTCACGCAGGATCTTGACGGCATTGCTTACGCTGGGCTTGGTGACGCCCAAACGCTCGGCGATATCGAGAGACCTCACGTTTCCCTTCTCGTTCCTGATCATGAGAATGGATTCAAGATAGTCTTCTCCGGATTTGTGTATCCTCATACGGCGCTCCTGTCGGGAAATAAATAAAAAACGATTATTTAGATTATAGCAATGCAGCGAAAATAAGCAAGGAGAAAGAATCTCAGGTCAGGCTCACGAAAACGTAATCCTCACCTTCCACGGCAGCTCTTACAGCGTCTTCATCCAGTTCCGAAGCTGCTCGAATGACCGCTGTGCCGCTGACATGATCGGCTTTGACGTATGTGACTCCCTCTATCGAACCGATTGCATTCTCAATAGTTCTCTCGCAGTGCTCGCACATCATCCCGGTGATCTCTGCGGTGTACTTGAGTTCCCTGTTTTCATCCACAGCGGAAAGAGAGCTTCTTCTGATCTCCGTGACGGTGTAATCCTCATCTGCAACAGCTTTCTTAAGGGCATTTTCATCTGTAAATGGCTTTGCCTTTACATGTGCTGTGCCGGTCCTGCAGTCAGCGGAGGCTTCGGTTACGCCTTCCACGCTCAGCAGAGCTGAGGATACGGTATTCTCGCAGTGTTCACACATCATTCCGTCGATGGTGAGAATAAGGTCTTCCGTCTCCTGTGAAGTATCTGAAGAAACATTTTTTCCTATTTTCGTCTTTTTCAGAGGCTTGTCTTTGGAAGAATCTCTGAGCCTGAAGAGATTCAGCCTGAGCGCATTAGTCACAACGCAGAAACTTGAGAGGCTCATGGCTGCAGCTCCGAACATGGGATTGAGCTTTATTCCCCAGATCGGGTAATAGAGTCCTGCGGCGAGCGGGATTCCGATAACGTTGTAGAAGAAAGCCCAGAAGAGGTTCTCCTTTATGTTCTTCACGGTAGCCCTGCTCAGCCTCAATGCGGCGGGTATATCCATGAGAGAGTTCTTCATCAGAACGACATCTGCGGCGTCGATAGCGACGTCGGTACCGGCGCCTATCGCAATGCCGACGTCAGCGCTTGTAAGGGCCGGAGCGTCGTTGATACCGTCTCCTACCATAACTACTTTGCCCTGCTTTTTGAGGCTGCTGATGACGGATTCCTTTTCGTTGGGAAGGACTCCCGCCACGACGTCGTCTATACCGACCTCATCTGCAATAGCCCTGGCGGTGCGTTCATTATCTCCGGTCAGCATAACGGTGCGTATTCCCAGGCCGTGCAGCTCTTTTACTGCCTGAACGCTGTCTTCCTTGATGGTATCGGCGACGGAGATCATGCCTGCATATCTGCCGCCGTCGGTGAACATGAGAGGCGTCCTGCCCCTGGAAGAAAGATCCTGAGCGGTCCTGAGATGCTCTTCCCCGATCTGCGTCTTTCCCGAAATGAAGGAGACGCTGCCTCCGAGCAGTTCCCTGCCGTCGATCTCGGCGCGCACGCCGTTTCCGGGAAGTACAGAGAAAGAAGTGACTTCGGAAGAAGGATATCCCTTTTCCTGCGCAAATTCGTTGATCGCGCGGGCGAGAGGATGTTCGCTCTTCTCCTCCACCGAATGCGCAAGGCTTACAAGAGATGCTTCATCGAATCCTTCGGCGGGGATAACGTCGGTCACACGGGGGGTCCCGCTTGTGATCGTCCCGGTCTTGTCCAGCGCAGCGATCTGTACCTTTCCGGTCTCCTCGAGGGATTCGGCGGTCTTGAAAAGGATGCCGTTCCTTGCGCCGAGACCGTTGCCTACCATTATCGCGACAGGTGTGGCGAGGCCCAGCGCGCAGGGGCAGCTGATGACCAGAACAGAGATACCTCTTGCAAGTGCGAACGCGAAATCCTTTCCTGCCAGAAGCCATGCGATGAATGTTATCAGAGCGATTATGATTACAGCCGGGACGAATACGCCGGAGACCTTGTCGGCTATCTTGGCGATGGGCGCTTTTGTTGCAGCGGCATCACCGACCATCTTTATGATCTGTGCCAGAGTGGTGTCCTCGCCTACTCTGGTAGCCCTGCACCTGAGATATCCCGACTGATTGATGGTAGCTGCGGAAACGACGGATCCCTCTTCTTTGTCTACGGGGATGCTCTCTCCTGTCAGGGCTGACTCGTCCACAGCGCTCATGCCTTCCACAACGATGCCGTCCACCGGGATGCTCTCACCGGGACGGACCGCGAAGATGTCCCCGGACTCCACCTCGTCTACAGAAACGGTGACTTCGCTGCCGTCAACTATCTTGACGGCAGTCTTGGGGGCAAGCTTCATGAGGCTCTTGAGGGCATCCGTGGTCCTTCCCTTGGACCTGGCTTCCAGCATCTTTCCCACGGTGATCAGCGTGAGGATCATTGCGGCGGACTCAAAGTAGAACTCGTTCATATACTCTTCCACGAGCGCTGTATTGCCGTCTGTCTGTGCCCTGCTCATCGCGAGGAGGGCATAGACGCTCCATACGAAGGATGCCATTGATCCAAGGGATACAAGGGTGTCCATGTTGGGAGCACTATGCCAGAGACTCGTGAATCCGCTGATGAAGAACTTCTGGTTTATGACCATGACGATGGATGCAAGCAGCATCTGGATGATGCCCATCCCTACATGGTTGCCTTCCAGGAATGACGGAAGCGGAAGGCCGAACATCATGTGCCCCATCGATACATACATGAGAAGCAGAAGGAATCCCAGTGACAGGAAGAGCCTCTTCCTGAGCACCGGAGTCTCCCTGTCTCTCAGGGCTTCCTCATCAGCCGCTACAGAGTCAGAATAGGAAGACCTGTCCTTCCCCTGCTCTCCCTTGACGGAAGCTCCGTAACCCGCTTTTTCCACCGCTCTGATTATTTCCTGAGGGGATGCCGTGCCTTCCACTCCCATGGAGTTGGTAAGAAGGCTGACGGAACAGGAAGTGACGCCTTCCACCGAACTCACTGCCTTCTCTACCCTGCTGCTGCACGCGGCGCAGCTCATTCCCGTAACGTTATACTGCTGCATATCTGACTCCTATTTTGAGATCTTCCTTATCGTGCCGATAAGCTCGGTGACGGTGCTCTCGTCGCCTTGCCTGAGGTCCTCGATGACACATGTACGGATATGTTCTTCCAGAAGCACGCTGTTGAACCCGTCCAGCGCGGATTTGACGGCAGCGACCTGGACCATGATGTCCGGACAGTACGCGTCCTCGTCCAGCATCTTCCTGATGCCTCTTACCTGGCCTTCTATCCTGCTGAGCCGGTTGGCAAGATCCTTGTATTCCTTTTCAGTGCGCTCTTTTGTCCTGTGCAAGCAGCATCTTTCTTCTGACATTCCGGTCACATCCTTTCTGAAGATATAATATACCCCCATGGGGTATATGTCAAATGCTTCCGGAAAACCTTAAGGTGACGTCGGAAAGTCCTTCCGGTCCGAGCTCCAGGACTCTGGAGCAGACTTCCGAGATGAAGCTCCTGTCATGCGAGACCGAGATTATCGCTCCGTTGAATCCGGAAAGCATCTGCCTGATCACAGGTCCGGACAGCGGAGAGAGGTTCCTCGTGGGCTCATCCAGAATGAGGACGTTTGCATCGGAAAGCTCCATCCTGAGGAGAAAGAGCTTTGCCTGCTGGCCGGATGACAGATCGCGGACCTTATGCTCCATCTCGTCCGCAGTGAACCTGAGAGCGGCGAGGTGGTTCCTTGCAGTCTTCCTGACATCAGGGTCCCATGAATCGCATACGGCGGTGACGGGATCCGAGTCCATGTCCAGCATATCCGCGTAGTCCTGAGGCATGTACTGGACCCTTATGTCTGTCCTGGCGGACATCTGCGACATTATCTCTCTCAGGAGAGTCGTCTTACCGCAGCCGTTGTCACCTGTGATGCACACCTTTTCCGGTCCGCGGACGAAAAGGCTGATGTTCCTGCTCAGCACCGAAGCTCCGTCGCTGGCGTACAGGGTCCTAAGGTTCAGATCCAGTACGGTCTTCTGTGACGGGATACCGCTTCCCGTGAGAATGAAGTTTATCGGCAGCTCCTCACGCGGGACCTGCGTCATGCTTTCATCCTGTTTCTCGAAACGCCTCTCAAGAGATTTGACCGAGCGCATCTTTTTTTTAAGAAGCCTTCCTGTGCTCGGGTCATCCCTCGCGACGTTTCTTTGAGCCGCATCAACCTGCTGGTATATCTTCCTGAGCTTGTCGTCCCTCTTTCTCTTCTCCCTGAGATCGTTCTGAGCCTGCATCGTCTGCTTCTCGAACGCCCTGTTCCTTGATGAGACGTACTCGTCGTAGGATGTTCTGGCGACGGTGCATCTCGGCTCCGTCTTGCGGTTAAGCCTCTCCATATGGATGACCATGTTCGCGGTGTTCCTGATGAGCGTCTCGTCATGGGATACGAACAGGACTATGCCCCGGAAGCTGTTGATGAGGTCTTCCAGGATCTCAAGGGTAGATATGTCAATATCGTTTGACGGCTCGTCAAGCAGAAGGACAGTCGGCCGTTGTGCAAGGATCCTTATGAGCTGGACCCTGATCTTCTCTCCCCCGGAAAGGGATCTCATCTTCCTGACGCGCATCAGATCCAGCCGGTCGGCTCCGAGTTCCATGAGCATCCCGGAGAGATCCCAGTCATACAGGACCTCATCTACTTGATCGCCGATGAATTCTTCCACAGTCATGTCGAGATCTGCGGCGGAAAGAGACTGAGGAAGATAGGATATCTTCTCTCCGACTGAAGATACAGTACCTGAACACTCGGCATAACCGTCTGTCAGTGAAGGATCGTATATGTATTTGAGCAGAGTGGATTTACCGTTGCCTTCCTCGCCTATCACAACGGCTTTGTCTCCGCTGTTGAAGGCGCAGGACAGCCCGCTTACCATCAGCGACAGGTCTCTGCTGTGTCTTATGGTTATATCGCTTATCTGAAGCATTTATTACTCCCTAAAACAGAAAACGCCGGCGCGGCGCGCCGGTCTGCAGCATACGTATGCCGGAGAAAAACTGCTCCGGTCCGACGCCTCAACCACCGACATGCCGCACGAAATGAAGGGACAAAGATCCCTTGATGCGGTAGATATGTCAGCAGTTATCTTCTCATCGGACTCCTCCGTTTTTTCTTGAGTATACACTGGAAGGATGATCATTACAACCCGGGGACGATTTTCTCTGCAGCGCTCAGGGACCCGGGATACGGAAAAAGGGACCCGCCTGTGCCGTAAAACGGCTTCTGAACGGATCCCTGTGTCTCATCCGGTCAACCGAGCTGTCCGGGAAGCTTCAGTTTCTCCTTTTCCGGAAAGCTCTTATCAAACTCATCGGCGTCCTCGTCCTTTACGAAGTAGACTTCCGGTGTCATATAGACTCCGGTGACGCTGTCCAGATAACCGGGCAAGAGTTCCCTGCAGAGGAAGAAAGACTGGTCGGAGTCCTCCGGCATATCGTGGTAACGGATGCCGTGATCCCGGGAATACCCGAAGCCGCTGTGCTTATAGAATTCTATGTTTCCTTCTATGAGCACTGCTCCGTATCCGAGATCCGCTGCTTTCTCAAGCGATGCATCCAGCAGGATCTTTCCGAGTCCCATCTTCTGGTACTCCGGAGAGATGCATACCGGTCCCATGGTGAGCACCGGAACTTCACTGCCGTCATCCGACACGATGACTGTCCTCGCGAAAGCATTCTGCCCGATGATGCTGCCCTTGTGCTCCATCACCAGATCCAGTTCCTTCACGAAAGACGGGTCGTCTCTCATAACATGGATAAGCCAGTGCTCGACGCATCCCGGGCGGTACACGTTCCAGAACGCATTTCTTACCAGTTCCTCGGTCTTCCTGTAGTCTTCCTCTCTCTCGAGACGGATGATAATGTCATTTTCTTTCAAACTTTAACCTCCTGAAAATTGCTGACTGCAACTGCTGTTGAGCGGGAGGTCCCGGTCATGCGGAAGACCTCCCGGTCAGCCCGCAATCTCCGGTGCGTCGTACTTTCTCTTAAGCAAAAAGCACACTCCGTAAATAGTATTTATGAAAAGGCGTAAAGCCGCTTCATACGATGATAAAAAGATCAGATCTCACCTATCCAGACTCTCATGCCGCCCTTGCCTCTGTTGCCCCAGAGGTAGTACGGAACGGCTTTGAGTGTGACATCTTCCGTATCGAAAGGCTCGTCGGAATAGAGCTCTCCGGAGTCTATCAGCCGCGCTCCCTTTACCGTGAGGATCGGGTACTCTCCGAGTCCGCCCAGTCTCTGTCTGTGGACGCTGAGTTTTCCGTCCCTGTAAGCCCTGAGAGCCATGAGGTCCTCGCCGTTGTCCGCCTGCTCGAAGCAGTATACGACAGGCCCGCGCATGAAAGCGACGCATCCGATATCAGCTCTGACCCTGGGATTTGCGTACATCCTGGTGGGCTCCATCTCGAGATCAAGTTCCACGGTGTCGCCGTCTGCCCAGGTCCTGTCCAGGTAGACGTATCCGTCTATCAGGTCGTATTCTTCCTCTTCCCTGCCGTTAACGATGACCTTCCAGTCCCAGCACCATCCGGGGACATGCACCGCGAACCGGAAGTCTCTGGGCGATCCAACCGAGATCCGGAATGTGGTCTTTCCGTCCCAGGGATAATCTGTCTCTGTGGTCACAGTAACGCCGCCGGCTACGCTGAAGTCGGCTTTTCCGCCCACGAACAGGTGGGCGTATACGGTGTCTTCCGACTCGCCCCAGACATATGTCCCCAGGGATGTCAGAAGCCTCGCCACGTTTGGCGGGCAGCAGGCGCATCTGTACCAGCCGGGCCTCTCCGCGTCAATGTGCGCGTATTCGGGAAGGACTCCCGAGACTCCCGGAACGACTTCCAGAGGGTTGGAGTAGAAGAATCTCTTCCCGTCGCTCTGCATGCCGCTGATAATGCCGTTATACAGTTCCTTCTCGAGAATATCTGCATACTCTCCCTTGACCTCCAGTTCCAGCATCCTTCTCGCGAAGAATGCCATTGCGACGCTGGCGCAGGTCTCTGCGTAGATGATGTCGTTGGGAAGCTCGTAGTCGACCGAATAGGATTCGCCGTGTACGGTGGCTCCTACTCCACCGGTAATGTACATCTGCTTCGTGGTGATGTTGTCCCACAGCCTTCTGCAGGCTTCCAGGAGGCCTTCGTCGTCTGTCTCGGATGCCATGTCAGCCATTGCGGTGTACATGTATCCGGCGCGGACCGCGTGGCCGACGGCTTTATCCTGCTCCCTCACGGGCATGTGCGTCTGGGCATACTTGAGGTCGTACGGATCCATCTGGAATATCTTTATATCTCTGGTCTTGGATTCCTCAATGAAAAGGTCGGGCTTAGTGCCTCTTTCATCCAGGAAATACAGAGCGGTGTCCAGATACTTTTTCTCTCCCGTGACTCTGTAGAGCCTTATGAGAGCCATCTCTATCTCCTGATGACCGGGATAACCTCTCACCTTTCCCTTTCCGAAGCGGTCGCAGATGAGGTCGGCGGCCTTTCTCATGATGTTGAGCAGGCTGTCCTTGCCCAGAGCTTCCTTGAAGGCGACGGCGGCTTCTATCATGTGGCCCATGCAGTAGAGCTCGTGCGCCTCATGCAGGTCTGCCCATTTGTGGTCCGGATCCTTTACGATGAAGTATGTGTCGATATAGCCGTCCTCCTGCTGCGCCTTTCCGATGGTCTCTATGACTCTGTCGGCTTTTGCCTCCAGTTCGGGATCCGGTCTGATCGCCAGCGAGTAAGCGACGGCTTCCAGCCATTTGGCCACATCGCTGTCCTGGAACACCATGCCGTAGAATTCTCCCTCCGATTCGCCTGCGGCGATGCGGAAGTTCTCCAGGGCATGGCTCTTCTCCGCGCCTTCTATCCTGTCATCCATTATCTCGTACTGGTAAGGGATGACCGTACCGATGACCAGGTCCTGAAGGCGGGACCAGAAATCGTCGCTTATCTTAACTTTGTCGATGCCGAGAAAACGCTGTTCCTTCATGAGGGACCTCCTGAATGGGACAGAAAGGGGTGTTTACATATTCTTCATGACGACTGTCTGCACGGTGTCTGCCGCGTCTTCGCAGCTGTCATTTGTAGCCTCTATGCACTGGTATACGGCTTTCCACCTTACTACCGGGTCGATGGTGTCTTCCCTGTAGAGCCTGACCATGCTGTCCATGAACCTCTTGTCGCCCTGCTCCTCGTAGTGATTCACATCCACTATCAGGCTGTGGATCGTGTCGGATTTCTTGTAGTTCGGGAACTCCTCCAGGAGCGCCTTGACTGAAGTGATGCACTTCTGCACGTTCTCTACGCCGGGCACTATATCGTATCGCAGCTCACGGACGTTGGAGACGTAGATCTGAATAAGTATGTCCTCGGTGTTGTCTATGATGTCATCAAGTATGTTGCTGATCGCGACGATGTCCTCCCTCTCAATAGGGGTAATGAACGCCTCGCTGACATGCTGCATAAGCTCATGCTTCTTCTGGTCGCCGGCCTGCTCCACCAGGTGCAGATCCCTGAGCTGCTGAGGCAGCGAGTCGGGATCGAAGTTATTGAGCGCGTCCAGGACCATCGATACTGCTTTCTCGGCCAGCTCGATGCATTCCAGCATGTTGTTGAAGTAGAACATGTCCCTGTCTGATCTCTTGTTCATTTATATAAACCTCCGGATGTTATCTGAATAATAAGAGGAAGAGCTTGGCGAAAAGATAGCCCAGCAGTCCGCAGCCCGGGAACGTGCATATCCAGGTCATCATCATATCCTTAACGACGCTGAGCTTGATAGCTGAGAGCCTTCTCTCGGCTCCGGCTCCCATGATGGAAGCGGTCTTCATGTGAGTGGTGCTGACGGGTATACCGAGAACCGTTGACAGGAAGAGGCAGAGCGCGGCGGCTATGTCGGAAGAGAAGCCCTGGTATTTCTCCAGCTTGACCATATCCATGCCTACGGACTTGATTATCTTCTTTCCCCCTACCGCGGTGCCGAGACCCATGACTACCGAGCAGAGCATCATCATCCAAACGGGTATCTCGGTCGCTCCTTCTCCCGTTATCCCCACCGCCAGGTTGAAGGCCAGCAGCAGGACGCCTATGAACTTCTGTCCGTCCTGGGCGCCGTGCATGAACGCCATGGCAGCAGCCCCGAATACCTGAGCGCCGTCGAAGAAACGGTTGGCTTTTCTCCTGTTGGCTCTCTCGAAGAGTATGGTTATGAGCCTGCAAACCCCGAAGCCCATAGCGAAGCCCAGCACCGTGGAGAGAATGAGGCCGTATATGACCTTTACCCACTCCGACATGTCGATGCCGTCGATGCCGCCGAGAGCGATGGCGGCGCCGCTAAGTCCAGCAATGAGGGAGTGGCTCTCGCTGGTTGGTATGCCGAACCACCATGCTCCTACAGCCCATATGACTATAGCCGCAAGAGAGGCTCCCAGCGCTATGAGCGCGCTGTGGGTGTCGTCACCGAAGTTCACCATGTTCTTGATGGTGAAGGCGACGCTGGAATTAAAAGAAGTCATCACAAGGACTCCGACGAAATTGCACGCCGCAGCCATCGCGATGGCTCTGTTGACTTCTATGCTTCTTGTGGATACGGC
>JAFZZV010000214.1 GCA_017828855.1 Oscillospiraceae bacterium
TGTGCTAGAATTAAAGTGCGTGAAAAGCATCATTGAGGACAGGTTTTGATGGATATTGCCGAGAGATTCGTTGAGCTCAGGAAAAAGTACATAGAGAGCCAGTTCGGCAACCTCAATGCGGAGCAGCTCGAAGCGGCGATGAGCATAAAGGGAGCCGCGCTGGTGCTTGCCGGAGCGGGAAGCGGAAAGACCACGGTCATCGTCAACCGCATCATGAACCTGCTGAGGTTCGGAGACGCATACGAGTCGGAGGTCATCTGGCCGGACGCCACGCAGGAGGACATCGAGGAGCTGGGGAGGATCATAAAGAGCGGCGGGAAACCTTCCGACGATCTGGCATACAAGCTTAAAACAGGCAACATCAGGCCCTGGAACATCCTCGCCATCACCTTTACCAACAAGGCTGCCTCTCAACTTAAGGAAAGGATCGTTTCCGCCGTGGGAGAAGACGGGAACGACGTATTTGCGTCCACTTTCCATTCAGCATGCGTCAGGTTCCTCAGGAGGGACGCTGAGCGCCTCGGTTGGCCGCAGAACTTCACGATATATGATACCGATGACTCCGAGAGGGTCATAAAGGATATCTGCAAGGAACTGGGGATCAACAGCGATTTCTATCCCGTAAGGATGCTGGCAAGCAGGTTCTCGGTCATTAGGGATTACATGATGACTGAGGAGGAATACAGAAGCTCCCATCTGTCGGAGCCTTCCACGGATACTGTCCTGAGAGTCTATTCACAGTACCGCAAAAAGCTAAAGGAAGCCGGTGCATTCGACTTTGACGACCTGATCTACTACACGGTGCGGCTGCTGGAAGACAATCCGGATGTCAGGGACTACTATCACAACCGTTTTAAGTTCATAATGGTCGACGAGTACCAGGACACGAGCCACGCGCAGTACAGGCTCGTAAAGCTGCTCGCCAACGAAGATAACAACGTGTTCGCAGTCGGTGACGACGACCAGTCCATATACAGTTTCCGCGGCGCAAATATAGAGAACATATTGAGGTTCGAGAAGGATTTCGCCCCGGCAAAGGTCATCAGGCTTGAACAGAACTACAGGTCCACAGGGAACATACTGAGCTGCGCGAACTCGGTGATACGGAAGAACGTATCCCGGAAAGGCAAGGAGCTCTGGACTGAGAAGGAAGACGGTGAGAAGGTCGAGATCAGACTGGTCGACGACGAGACATCGGAAGCCGCATTCGTTGCACAGGAAGTCATGAAGCACCGCAAGAAGGGCGTTCCGTTTTCCGCGCACGCGGTCCTTTACCGCACTAATGCGCAGAGCAACGCGTTCGAGACCTATTTCATGAGGACCGGAGTGCCTTACAAGATAGTGGGGGCTCTGAGGTTCTTCGACAGGGCTGAGATCAAGGACGTGATGAGCTATATGGCTATCGTGAGCCAGCCGTCCGACGACCTCAGGCTCAAGAGGATCATCAACAGACCGTCCAGAAAGATAGGCAACGCCACGGTCGAAAGCATAGAGCAGATAGCTTTAGCACTGGGCACTTCCATGATGGAAGTCATGGCCAACGCAGCCGAGTATCCGTCCCTTTCCAGGGCGCTTCCGGCGATAAAGAGATTCATGGAGATGTACGGAAAGCTCTGTGACGCGTATGCTGAGGACACTCTTGGGGGATTCACCGAGAAGCTTCTGGATATCACCGGATACAGGGATATGCTAATGGAGCCCGGCAGTGAAAACGAGTCGAGGCTGGAGAACGTAAACGAGTTTCTTTCCACCGTCAGGAACTATGAAAAAGAGCATCCGGAAGGAGATCTCGCGGCATTTTTGGAAGAGCTGGCGCTATACTCCAACATGGATGACTACGACGAGAACGACGACAGGGTGTCACTGATGACCGTCCATTCGGCAAAGGGGCTGGAATTTGATTATGTCTACCTTGCGGGAATGGAGGAAGGCATCTTCCCGTCGGACAGAAACACCGGTGAAAGGGACATAGAGGAGGAGAGAAGGCTCGCGTATGTAGGAATGACGAGAGCCAGGGAAGAGCTCCACATGACACATGCATCCGTCAGGATGCTCTACGGGTATACGAGAAGAAACAGGCGTTCCAGGTTCCTGGATGAAGCGGACCGCAGGTACGTGACCGAAATCGGTGAGCAGAGAAAGAGTTATCTGGACAGCGATTACGGCAGGGCGAACGCTTTCGGCAATTTCAGTAATGAACAGTCACACAGGGATAATTTCCGGAGAGATCCTTTCCAATCCGGGAGGATACAGCAGAGCAGGCAGAGACCGCAGACCGGTGCCGGGGAACTAAAGTCACACATCTCCACGGTCCCATTGAGGAACGCATCATCGGATAAAGTGTCCTACGCGCCGGGGGATCTGGTCGAACACCGGATGTTCGGAAAGGGCACGGTCACATCTGTCACTCCTGTAGGGAACGACAGCCTCGTGGAGATCAGTTTCGAGAAATTCGGAAGAAAGAAGACTATGGCCAATTATGCGCCAATGAAGAAGATCACGGAGGGAAAA
>JAFZZV010000215.1 GCA_017828855.1 Oscillospiraceae bacterium
CATCGCCGCCAAGACGGTTGTTACCTGCTGTAGCAAGAACTTCCTGG
Organism: Oscillospiraceae bacterium; assembly: GCA_017828855.1. Lineage (GTDB taxonomy): Bacteria > Bacillota > Clostridia > Oscillospirales > Ruminococcaceae > RUG11783. Next base: position 48 of record JAFZZV010000215.1, read on the forward strand.
ATACCATCACCCATATCGATGATGGAAACATCGAATGTGCCGCCGCCAAGGTCGAAGACCATGACTTTCTGGCTCTGCTCTTTATCAACACCATATGCAAGTGCAGCTGCTGTCGGCTCGTTGATGATACGGCGGACATTCAGTCCGGCGATCTTACCAGCATCCTTTGTTGCCTGACGCTGTGCATCGTTGAAGTATGCAGGAACTGTGATGACTGCTTCAGTGACCTTCTCTCCCAGATACGCCTCCGCTTCCTGCTTGAGTTTTCCGAGGATCATTGCGGAGATCTGCTGAGGAGTGTAGTCCTTTCCGTCTACCGTTACCTTGAAGTTGGATCCCATCTCTCTCTTGATGGAGCTGATGGTCCTGTCGGGGTTGGTGATGGCCTGACGCTTAGCGACCTGACCGACGATCCTTTCCCCTTCCTTGGAGAACGCTACCACGGACGGAGTCGTGCGGTTTCCTTCCGCGTTCGGGATAACAACGGGTTCACCGTTTTCAACGACCGCAACACATGAGTTTGTAGTGCCGAGGTCAATTCCTATAATCTTTGCCATATTCTTATATCTCCTTTGACGTATTTCTATATTTGATCAGCCTTACGGCCGGAGCAATCTCTTCTGCTTTCATTCAGCGACCGCCACCATTGCGTAGCGTATCACTCTGTCGCCCTGTGTGAAGCCTCTCTGAAGCACCCTTGTCACGGTTCCGCTCTCCGCGCCTTCCACGGTCTCCGACATGACGGCGTTGTGGAACTTCGGGTCGAACGGTTTGCCCAGCGCATCTATCTCCCTGACATCCAGCTTTTCGAGAGCTGCCCTAAAGGTCTGCAGCGTCATCTCGACGCCTTTCTTGAATGTCTCGTCGCTGCACTCGGCTTCCGCTGCCAGCGCCAGCGAATCGTACACCGGCAGCATCGGTTCCAGCGCTGCCGCTACGCCCAGAGAAACGCTTTCGCCCTTTTCTCTGTCTGTCCTCTTGCGGTAGTTGTCGAATTCAGCCACCTTCCGGAGGAACCTGTCCGAGAGCTCATCCTTTTCCTTTCTGGTCTCTTCCAGTTCCTTCTCGAGCTCTTCGATCCTGGCTTCCGCTTTGTGTTTTCTGTCTTTTCTGGAAGCATGAGCGTTCTCCTTTTCCGAAGTCTCTTCCGCTGCTTCCGGTCTGTCATCCGTCTGCTGTTCCGGTTCTGCTTCGGGAACCTCGCAGCCGGTCTGCTCTTTCTTTTCTTCGTCAGCCAATTTCCTTTATCTCCTTACCTGTCTACCAGTTTTTCGCTCATGAGGCTGCAGAAGGTCCTGAGTCCGGGGATGATCTTGGTGTAGTCCATCCTTACGGGTCCGACGATCGCGAGTCCTCCGTGGCCACCTCCGGCAACCCTGTATCTTCCGATCACCATGCTGAGCGAATCAAAGGATTCTCCCAGTTCGGATCCGACGTAACAGTCTATGTCTCCGTCCTTGGACAGCAGTTTCGCCAGACCGTCATTCTCCTCGAAGAGTCTGACTACCTGTTCGACTTTATCCGATATCTCCCAGTACCTGAGCAGGTTCCTCTGTCCAGCCTTGAATATCCTGACATCGCCGGAGCTCTTGAGTATCTCGACCGCAGTCTCTATCACTGCTCTGGCTGCATCCGGATGATCGGTCGGCGCTGCCGACAGTATATTCTGGATCGTGTCTGAACTGACATCGGCTGCTGACACGAATCTCAGACCGGAGTTTATCGCCGCCTGAACAGTTGCGAGTTCCTCGGATGAAAGCTCATCCTGCGCTCTGCAGACGCTGCTCTTGATCGCTCCGAGATTCGTTACCCCCAGTACCGCTGTGTTGTAGCGACCTATCTTGACGAGCTCGTAGTAACTCATCTGGCTCTCAGTTCCGACAGGAGTAGTGGTGATCGCGCCGAGTCCGGAAAGCCTTGCCAGAGAGGATGCCGCTGCCTCCGCAGCCTTATCGGGGTCCGAATCCATCGAGGATATCTCCGCCTGGATGCCCTTTTTCTCCCTTGTGCTGGGAGCGGTCGTTCTCATGAGGTTGTTCAGGAAATACCTGTATCCCATCTCCGTGGGGATCCTTCCGGCGGATGTGTGCGGCTGCTGTAAAAAACCCATCGCTGTGAGCTGAGCCATCTCGTTGCGCAGCGTAGCCGTTGAAACCGTTATGTTATCCAGATATTCCTGAAGAAGGTGAGACCCGACAGGGTCTCCCGAATTGGTGTGCAGGGCCACTATCTTTGTCAGGATCAACTGTTTTCTGCTGCTGATATCCATCGTGACCTCCGCTCCTTTTGACTGGCACTCTAACCATTCGAGTGCTAACAAATACATAATACACCACCGTAGGGAAATGTCAACACGATTCCTGAAAAAACTTCCGGAATAGTCCCTGAACCTCTGTTCTCCGCCTCTGCGGAGCCGTTGTGCTATACTTCAGAAGAGGCGAGACCGGAGGCACTTTCATGTACGGGATATACATACACATACCGTTCTGCATAAGGAAATGCCCCTACTGTGATTTCTATTCCGTGACTTCACCGGAAGATCTCAGAAGGGAATACCTTCTCGCGCTCAGGAATCAGATCCTCTCCTTCAGCCGGGTCTCCGCGGATACCGTCTATCTCGGTGGCGGCACCCCTTCTCTTCTCGAACCGGAGGAGATCGCCGGTCTTATATCTCTGATCAGAGAAAGGTTCGACCTTGCAGACGGCGCTGAGATCACCATGGAATGCAACCCGGCCACTGCAGATACCGCGCGGTTCCGCGGTTTTCTGGATGCAGGAATCAACCGCCTGTCTCTGGGATGCCAGAGCTTTCAGGAGGAGACTCTCAGGTCGCTCGGAAGACTGCACAGCGCGGATGAAGCCAAAGCGGCAGTGAGGGACGCAAGATCAGCAGGTTTCAGAAATATAAGCGTCGACCTCATGCTCGGGATCCCTTATGAGACACCTTTCATCGCACAGCAGGATGCTCTCATTGCAGCGGAACTTGAGGTCCATCACGTATCTGCATATCTGCTGCGCATCTGTGAAGGCACTCCCTTTGCCGACGGAGTGCCCGGCATACCGGACGACGACGTACAGGCGGAGTGCTACAGAAGGTTCTGCAGCGTCATGGACGAGAGCGGATACAGACAGTACGAGATCAGCAACTTTGCACTGGACGGGTATGAGAGCCGCCACAACCTTAAATACTGGGAATGCGGAAAGTGGCTCGGGTTCGGGCCGGGAGCTCACATGAGCGACTCCGTCCGCAGGCACTCGTTCCCTCCCGACATTAAAGGTTTCATCGACGCCTTCCGGGACGGTCCCGTGCCGGATCCCCTTTCTCTCATGAGAGACGAGGGCACCGTCGACGCCGAAGAATACATCATAACATCGCTCAGGACATCGTCGGGGCTGGACACCGCCGTTCTCTCCAGCAGATTCGGAACACTACTGACAGGTGATCAGATGTCCTTCCTCGAAAAGTGCCGCGGCACCGGACTCGCGGAGATCTCCGGCGGACACATACGCCTGACCAGGGACGGCTTCCTGGTCTCAAACTCGATTCTTTCGGAGCTGATATGAGACATCTTCTTATATACCTTATATTTGTCAATACCACCGCTTTCGCGGCCATGGGCATCGACAAGCTCAAGGCAGCGAAGGGCAGATGGCGCATATCCGAGAAGACGCTCTTCCTGCTGGCTGCCGCAGGAGGCAGCATCGGCTCTATACTAGGCATGTTCGCCTTCCGGCACAAAACAAAGCATCTTTCGTTCCGCCTGGGACTGCCTGCGATACTGGCCCTGCAGTGCATCGCCGCATACCTGATCCGCCGTGCTCTCATCGTGCGGTGATCTTCAGGTACTGCTCACTCTGTCCTGTCATTCTGCCGAAAGAGCGCCGCTCTTTTTCGGACTTATGCCCATGCGGCGATATGCTACAATACGGACAGAACACAAGCGCCGTGCCTCGCAGACCGGCGCCGTAGATCATAAGGAGGACATGATTTTGGCAGAGAGAAAGTTCATCGGGCTCAGCCAGTACAGGATCGCGCCGAACTTTGAGCTCGCAGGCAGGCATTTCCATCTGATCATGGACTGCGGCGATGAGATATCCCTGAATTTCGTTGACGGAGAGACCGTCCAGATAGCCGAGAAAGGCGGCCAGTATCTCTTTGAGACTTATGAATGCCTCAAAGGCGACGAGCTCACCTATCTCGTGCACATCGCCCCCGAGTCCGGAAAAGGGTTCATCAACAAGACCTATATCCTGGACACCGCACAGGATCTCGTGACTATGGTCCTCATGGAGGAGGCCTTTGACCCGGAGCATCCGCGCCTCATCAGAACCACACCGTTCTTCGGGGCGATCAAGGTCCCCGGAAAGCCCCTGCCCGAGAAGCGGCATCACCTTACTAAGAGGATGGTCGGCAAGCACATCGTCTGGCATTACAACGACGGCATGTCCCTGCAGCACATCTACTACTCTCCCACGGTCGTCAGAGCCAGCCCCGGTCCCGGAAAGACCCAGGACGACATGCTGCAGGATCGTTTCGGTCTTGCCCTTCAGTCGGACGATCCCGAGACCCGCGCGTGGGCTGAGGCCGGTATAAGGGAATTCAAGGAACGTAACGAATGGTACCCCTTCTATGAGGAGGAATGCTTCCACGTCTGGATCAGCGAGAAGATGAACGTCTTCTGTTTCGTGGAGGAGAACATGACTCTGCGCTCTCCCGGATTCTCCAGCGGCGGCGGCGGGATACTTCTGCTTCAGGACATTGAGCGCTGTGTTGACGTAGGCCTCAGCTTCTGCGCCGGCGAGTACTATCTGTGCTCCGCCTTCGGCGAAGAGAACGATGTCCCGGATCCCCTGGATACCGCGGAATCACCCTTCGACTGGTCAGATCTCAAGGCGATGCCCAGCATCCACTGGGAGATACCGGAAGACTGATCTTACCCTGCAAAGAGAGACGCGGGACCTCTGTTTATGACAGAGATCCCGCTTTTTCAGTCTTATGATATAATACCATTAATGATTTTAATAGGAGGTGGTACGATGACAGTTGATTTATCTATCGAAGGTATGATGTGCGAGCATTGTGCGGCACGCGTACGAAAAGCACTTGAAAATGTGGAGGGAGTCACCTCCGCGGACGTATCCCTGGAGGACAAAAAGGCGACCGTAGTCTTTGAAGGCAGCGATCCCTCCTCCCTCAGCGCGGCCGTAGAAGCCGCCGGCTACAAGGTAGTAGCCTGATTCTGCCCTTCAAATGGCACGGCCCGGTAAGCCTCATCAGCTCATCCGGGCCGTTTTTTGCGTTCAGTCCTGAGTCTTTTTCTTGGAAAGTTCCCTCATCCTTGCCGCATGGTCAAGAAGCCTCTTCCTGATCCTGAGGCTCTTCGGAGTTACCTCAAGGAGCTCATCCTCTGCAAGATACTCTATGCACTGCTCAAGCGACATCTGCTTCGGGGGCGTCAGCCTGAGCGCTTCGTCCGAGCCGGAGGCTCTCATGTTGGAGACGTGCTTCTTCTTGCATACGTTGACGGTTATGTCTCCTGGCTTGGGTGCCGCTCCGACTACCATTCCCGCGTATACCTGAATATTAGGACCGATGAACAGCTGTCCTCTTTCCTGAGCGTTGTACAGACCGTAAGTAACCGATTCACCTGTCTCGAACGCCACCAGAGAGCCATTCTGCCTCATGGGGATATCGCCTTTCTTCTCGTCGTACTTCTCGAAGACGGCGCTCATGATCCCCTCTCCGCGCGTATCCGACAGGAACTCGTTCCGGTATCCGAACAGGCCTCTGGAGGGTACGATGAACTCAAGTCTGGTCCTGCTGCCCTGGGGCAGCATCTCCACGATCTCGCCCCTGCGGCTTCCCACCTTCTCCATCACCGAGCCCAC
>JAFZZV010000216.1 GCA_017828855.1 Oscillospiraceae bacterium
AAAGGAGTATGGATAGCAACAAGTGAGATATGCTTATTTCTTCTGAAGCGTAGCGCTGTCGAAATGCAGCGTATAGTCGATCAGGTGCGGCTCGCTCATCGCTGTGGTCAGCGCGCTGACTGCGATGTCGGTATCGAGGGATACCGGGATAAGGAAAGTCGAGTTTCCGCCGTTGTCCGTCCTGTCGTACTGGACTCCGTCCAGGGTCATGTACTCGTAGTGGGAGCTGCTCCAGATTATCTCCGCAGTCGGCTTTCCGTCTTCCACGAATATCCTTGCGGGAGAATTGACGGAAGCCTTGCCGGTTCCGCCCGTAAGCGTCACTTCGGCGGTGTATTCTCCGTCTTCCAGCTCTATGACCGGGATAGGATCGGATACGTAGACCTTATGGTCGTACCACTTCCCTTTCGTGCCTATCAGCGCACAGTCGAATTCTTCGTCGAGATACGGTACCGGCACATCGAATCCGTATACCTCTTCCGTTTCACCGTCGGAATAGGTCACCAGATCCACGGTCGGCTGGATGAGCACTGCGCCTTTCTCCTGCGCCTGCTCCGCTGTTCCGTAAAAGAGATTCACAGTGTTCTTTGAGGGGAGGGTGATGTGTATCGTCATCTTCCCGTCCTTTACGGTGAGGACTCCCCTGTCGTTGTACGCTTCGTTGATGTGAAACATGCTGCCGTCGGTCTTGACCAGCGCGGAATAGACTCCGTCCTCAAGGGGGCATTCAGAGACCGGCTGCGGCTCCTCCGTTTCCTTCCCGCAGGAAGCAAGAAGGAAACAGACAGCTGTTATAACGGTTATCAATAAAAGTCTTTTCATGGAACTCCTACTATAATCAGATGCCTTCGATCGCTGTGCGGGTGTGGTCCACGTACAGAGACTGTACGTCCGCGAGCCTTCCGAGTCCTTCGATCTGGCAGGAGACCTTCTCGAATTTTCCGGAAGCTACGAACATGCTGTACCAGGATTCTTCGTCCTCCGGGTCAGCCATGTCGTTGTTGGCGTGGTCACCGGCGACGACCATCAGCGGGCGCAGGATGACGTTCTTGTATCCGGCGGCTGCAACGGCTTCGATGACGTTCTCTACCTCGGTCTCTTCCGGCTCACCTTCGACGGTGCCGATGAAGACGTTGGTGTATCCAAGTTCGTTCATCTGTGTCTGCATCTGTGAATAGGATATCTTTGCGGTGTGGGAAGTGCCGTGTCCCATGAACACGAAGGCGGTGCCGGATTCAGCTGCTGCTGCGGTGTCTGCAAAGCCTGCGGACTTGACTGCCGCAGCCGTTACTGCGATAGCGACAGCCTTCTTATCATCATTTATAACTGTGGCGCCGGAACCGACTTCTCCGAGAAGCGGCTCGGCGATCACGACGGTCTTGAAGCTGGAGCTGTACTTGTCAACGGCTTCCTTGAGCTCGTCGTACTCAGCGCCGTGCATGAGGTGGGTGGGCTGGATCACGAGAGTCTCTACACCGTTGCTGACAGCGCGCTCGAGAGCCTGGTCAACGTTGTCGATCTTCTCTCCGTCGCGGGCCTGTACGTGGTTGATTATGATCTGAGCTGTGAATGCCCTTCTTACCGACCAGTCGGGGAACGCAGCCTGAAGCGCGTCCTCAATGCCCTTGATGTCCTTGGCACGGCTGTCGTTGAAGGATGTTCCGAAGCTGACGACGAGGAGCTCGTTCTTGCCGATGCCGTCTGCGTTCCTGGGGTCATCCTTGGAGGCGTCGCCGGTATCTCTTCCGAAATAATCCGGATCGGCTTCCTCGCCTTCCACCAGTTCCTTCTGCTCATCGGTCAGGGCGTCCCAGGCAGCCTTAGCTGCAGCGCACTGCTCGTCGGTCTTGTCGGTCCTTACCTGAACATAGATAGCATCGATCAGTTCTGCGACCTCATCGGCCAGTTCCTGATCACTCTTTCCGGCAGGTGCCGGTTCCTCTTCCTTCTTGCCGCATGCCGTCAGGCCGAGCATAAGGCACAGAACGAGGAGAACGCTCAATAGACTTTTCGCTGTTTTCATGTTTTCCTCCGTATATTTATCCCTTTCGGGATCTTTTGAAGCAAATAAAAAAAGAATACAACACAGGACTCAAGCGCACATGTGCGCTGTAGAGTGGTTGCATTCTTCACACCAAAAAATGTCGACCGGCAGATACGGCAGTTAACTGACTCATGAACCGGAGATCCTGTGAAACAGCATAATACGACCCACGTCAAAAAGAAGGATCTTCCGGGATCAAATACAGTAATGGTGGTTGTTTCGGATTTGAACCGAATTTCTATTAATCTACTCAGCTAACAACTTTTCAAACCGTATCCGATATCGCTATTCAGTTTTGCTCATTGTAGCACGATATTCCGGAAAATGCAAAAACGAAATCATTTTTAATGATAACTGTCGAAAAATCAGGCTGCTATGCATGCTATAGCTGTCAAAAAAGAAAGCAAATGACCTGTTTGCAGCATTCTGTCGGATATACTGTGTCCTTGTTTCCGGCATTTTTCAAAATCGTAACATACTATTTGTGGGCAAATATCGTTGACTATGGTCTCCTGCAGTCGTTCTGCAGGGTTATATTGTATTTGTTTAATTGAAATAGGACGAAGGATATGAAATAATAGCGGAAGAATGGTGATGTGCCCATGCATGGCGACATGCCGGCGCGGATACGCGCTGAGGGAACGCGACTGAGAATGTCGGGCTATCCCAGTAACCGTGAAACTGACGAAAGGCAAGGATGCCACTGCTTAACGCGGGAAGGCGCCGAGTAGGCTGAAGTCAAGCCGGGAGACCGGTGGGCGCATAAAACATCTTCTGGGTTTGAGATAAGCTACCATTGCATGCCAGATTGCATGGCTTTTCAAACGCTGATCTCTGAGATGGCCGCCGCCTATGACGGCGGGATCATCCATTCGCAATTATCAGAAAGGATGAAAAGCAAAAAAATGAAAAAGATCAAATCTTTAGCTTCACTGGCTCTGATCCTGGTCCTGTTGGCGTCGGTGCTCACAGGATGCGGAAAAAACAACGGGAAGTCCGGTAAAGCTGCCATCGTTTTCACAGACATGGCCGGAAGAGAAGTCTCCCTTGAGAAAGCCGCTGAGAAGATTGTGGCACTTGAGCCCTCGGACTGCGAGATACTCTATGCCATCGGCGCAGGAAACACTCTCGTAGGGCGCGGTGAATACTGCGACTATCCGGCAGAAGTCTTTGACATCCCTGCCGTTCAGTCAGGATCCGAGACCAATATAGAGGCTATCATAGATCTGGCTCCAGAAGTTGTCATTATGACGGTGATGGCTCAGAACGAAGATCAGATCAATGCCCTGGAAAAAGCCGGTATCAAGGTCGTCGTGACCAACGCACAGGATATCAACGGTATCTATGACTGCGTAAACATGATCGGCAAGGTCACCGGAAAAGAGGACGGAGCCGCCAGTGTGGTGTCGCAGATGAAGTCCGCGTTCGACACCATCAAGAAAGAAGGATACGGAGCCGGCAAGACCGTCTACTTCGAGGTCTCTCCCCTGCAGTGGGGCCTCTGGGCTGCCGGCAGCGGCACGTTCATGAACGAAGCCGCGCAGATGATCGGCCTCAAGAACATCTTCGGGGATCAGGCCGGTTGGCTCGAAGTCTCCGAGGAGCAGGTCATTGCCGCCGATCCTGATTACATCGTAACTATCACGATGTACTTCGGCGAAGGCCCGACACCTGCGGAAGAGATCTGCAGCAGAGAAGGCTGGGGCGCCCTCAAGGCCGTTGTAAACGGGAACATAATCAACATCCAGGACAACTCGCTTTCAAGGCCGAGTCCCAGGCTCGTGGACGGCATCACCGCGATGAACGACTTCATCGCTGAGTCGCTCGCCCAGGATGCAGCCGCATAAGGCGGAAAAAAACAGGATAAAGAACAGACTGCCGCAATGGGAATATCTGGCATTCATTGCGGCAGTCCTTTTAACGTTCGTACTGTGCGTGTCTGTCGGGACAGTCAGGCTGCCCTGGTCGGATGTTATCCACTATTTCACGGATCTGCTGTTCGGGACCGACTACGAGTATGCTGTCTCTTCCGCACCGCAGATCATGACGGTCAGGGTGCCGAGAGTCATCTGCGTGGCCCTGAGCGGAATGTCGCTTGCGCTCTGCGGATGCGCCATGCAGGGTCTGCTCAAGAACCCACTTGCCGAAGGCTCAACTCTGGGCGTCTCCTCGGGAGCTGCCCTCGGGGCGATCATCGCGATCGCATTCGATATACATGTTCCCTTCCTGTCGCTTGCCGGACCCACTGTGATGGCGATGCTGTTCGCATTCGGCTCGATAATGCTTATCCTGTTCCTTGCGTACAGGCTGGACTATTCCCTGTCCACTAACACCATAGTATTGCTGGGCGTCATCTATTCGCTGTTCGTCTCCAGCATAATCATGTTTATCACGACTTTCTCTTCCGAGAAGATAAGGTCCATAACCTATTGGACGATGGGATCGCTGCAGGGCAGCAGTTACACGGAAGCTCTGATACTCTTCACGGTGCTCGCCGTATGCGCTTCTGTGATCCTCTCAAAGTCGGAGGAACTCAACGCGTTCGCCATAGGCGAGGATAACGCCAGGAGCATCGGCATAGACGTCAGAAAGACAAGACTCACTATACTCATCTCAGTTTCCGCCCTTATAGGGACCTGCGTCTCGATAGGCGGTTCAATCGGGTTCGTCCGTCTCGTAGTTCCCCACATGACAAGGATGATCGTGGGACCGAACCACAGAAGGCTGCTTCCAGCTACCCTGTTCTCCGGTGCGGTGTTCCTGATGCTCATGGACCTGATCGCCAGGGTGATACTCAAACCCAGAGAACTGCCGATCGGCGCTGTCACTTCACTGATCGGGGCGGTGCTGTTCGTATTCATTTTCGCAGGGACAAGGAGGACACACAGATGAGCCTCCTGGAGCTGAAAAACATATCGGTGAGCTACGGTGATATCACCGTGCTCAAAGAAGTCTCGCTGGAACTAGAGAGCGGCGACTGGCTCATGGTCATCGGACCTAACGGAGCCGGAAAGTCCACTCTCATAAGCGCCATAGGCGGAGCTGCTCCGTATACCGGCGATATCCTGATCGGAGATCAGGAGAGGACCTCCATGAGATCCAGAGATATCGCTAGACGGATAGGCACGCTGAACCAGAGCCACAGCGTCGGGTACTCGTTCTCGGTCAGAGAACTTGTCAGTCTCGGAAGATATCCTTACAGGAAAGGTCTCATCGGCGGCAAGGATGAGGATAACGAGCGCATGGTGGAGGAAGCCATAAACGACGTAGGTCTCGGTGCGATGGCCGACCGTTCCCTGCTCACTCTCTCAGGCGGCGAGCTGCAGCGGGCGTTCATCGCGCAGCTCTTCGCGCAGGATCCCAATGTGCTGATGCTGGACGAACCGACCAACAACCTTGACCTCGTGTTCCAGAAGGAGATATTCGATCTACTGAGAGAATGGGTATCCAGGAAGGACAGAGCCATACTTTCGGTGGTGCATGACCTCGGTCTCGCAAGGACGTACGGCAGCAAGGCGCTGCTCCTGGATAAAGGGACCGTTGCAGCGTACGGCTGCATGGATGAGGTGTTCTCAGACGCTGTGATAAACAGTGCTTACGGGCTGGATATAAGGCGGTGGATGAGCAGTCTCTATTCACGCTGGACCGACTAAAATCAGAAAAAAGAAACTGAGCCATCGTTTTTGATAACGATGACTCTTTTTTGTGCAGGAACTATATTCGGTATTTAAGGTAATATCGATCTTCTCTAGCAACCTTGTCCACGATACGAGGAATAAAACAGACCATGAAGTCTTAAGCGTGCAAAGCGTTCGGTTTTGCATCTTTCGCAAGTTTCGTTTTATATATTTCGGCTGTTTTGTTTTATATATTTCGTCTCTTTGACTTTATAAAAGTATTGCACCATAGTCCCGTTATCGTGAGTATTCCACTCCCAAAAACATCTCCACTCGGTCGGAAATACCTCTGTCAGTCAACTGTATGTCTCTTTTTCCGAGAAAACGATCTCCATTCGGATATCAGTCTCCTCCGTCGGAACTTCCGGGACCTTCTGCGCATCAAATGCGACCGCCGCGATGACGGCATTCAGGCATCCCGGAAGGTACCTGTCGTAATAACCTCCTCCCATCCCCATGCGGTCACCGTTCATGTCGAATGCAGTGCACGGGCACAGTATAAGATCAAATTCGTCCTGCCTGACAGCAGAAGAAGTCTCAGGATCCGGTTCCAGTATCCCGAACTTCCCTTCTTTCCATCCTTCCGGTCCGGACGGCAGCAGCGCTTCCATCTTTCCCCTGCCAATGATACGGGGATAGCAGAACCTCTTTCCTTCCGCTTCCGGCAGCTGTGTCAGGTAGCATAGATCCACCTCGTCCGGCATCGCTCTGTATATGAGCACAGTCTTGGCTGTCCGGAACTCTTCCGATGAAGCAACGCGTTTTGAGATCTCCGCAGACGCCGCTGCTCGCTCTTCAGGCGTCATTCCGCGTCTCGCATCCAGCCCTTCCTGTCTGACACGGTTTTTATCAGTCACAGGCACTTCCTCCTATCATTGTCTGTTTTTATATATAATAATTGTAATGTATAAAAGCATCAATCAAGAGTCGATACACAGAGTTTGATTAATGGCACGGGAGAACAAACAGATGTCCGGACAGCGAGTGTCGAATTACGAGAAACTGTGCGAGCAGTGGAGACTGAGATTCCTGGAAATGGACCGGTCCGCCCTGAAGAGAAAGCTCCCGGAACTGAAGGAGGAAGGCGAATACCTCGCGATACGCCATTTCGGCAGGCGTCTCGGAATACACCGGTCAGAAGGTGTCATAACCGCGCTGGACGATTATCTTCCCGTTTCCCTTACTACCAAGTTTAATGTGTATACTCTGCTGTATTACTGCAAGGACGGAGGCAGGTTCCTGAACGACTGGAGACCGTTCCCGCAGCTTAAGGACGCTTCCAACTACGGACCCGCATACGAGAGGACCGTGATCCGCGACTTCGGGGCGACATTTTCGGGACAGACGGAGCTCCTTGAGGAAGCCTTCAGGAAGATGGGCGGTACGAAGCTCCCCCTTTCTGACGTCGGCTATGAGGTAAAGGCGTTCGAGTGTATACCCGTCAGGTTCTTCTTCTGGGACGGTGACGATGAGTTCCCGGCTCA